>CAZTZB010000019.1:0-24903 GCA_964617505.1 uncultured Peptostreptococcaceae bacterium
AGGCAAGGATGCTATGATATGTGCAAATGTAGATTTGTATTCGGGACTCGTGTATGAAATGCTAAATATTCCCAAGGAACTCTATACGCAGATATTTGCGGTGGCAAGGGTTGCCGGATGGTGTGCTCACCGCATAGAGCAGGTAATGAGCGATAAGAAGATAATAAGGCCGGCATACAAGTATGTTCGATCCTTTGAAGACTATGTTCCCATGGAATCTAGACTAGAACACGATGCTGATTTATACGAGTTGCCAAGTGGTTTTTAGAAAAAATGTATAAGAGGATTAGTTTGAGCTCCGTCGATCTATTGACGGAGTTCTTGAAAAAAATGGTTGAAAAAATCCTAAAATCTGATAACCTATAGCTAGTGTAATTAATTAAATCTTACATAAAATTGCTGATGTGGCTCAGAGGTAGAGCAGCGCACTCGTAATGCGCAGGTCGTGGGTTCAATTCCCACCATCAGCTCCATTTTTTTGTCTATTTTTCAAACAAAAAAATAATATACAAACATGAAGAACCATTTTAATAGGATATTATGTATAGTTGTCGTATAATCATGTTAGTAAATTTCTTCGTTAATGTTAACATATGGTGGATTGATTTTAAGTGAACTACTCGGCATTTCAATACTGAGTGGTTCATATTAATATTTGAATATTAATCATATAAGGAGGAAAAGGATACTCTATGAAAATTTCAAAGAAAGATGCATTAATATGGTTTGATTTTTTTTCAACATTGCCAGAGGATGAGGAAATTATGGCAAATCAACAAGAAATTATTTATTCTGCCTTTGCACAAATTGAGGCAGCAATTGATTATAGAAATGATATTTTAATGTCTGAAATTAAAGGTTTGAAAACTTTGGAGAATAGGACTTTTTTTGTGGGAAATGAAAGTAAATTCCCCAAAGGATGCCGTTCTTGCCTATTGGGCACCGGTTTGAGTGCAATTAGAAAAACCAATAAATGTAACTTGGCGTGTAAGTTTTGTTATAATTATGGACAATTAGAAGATGTTGTTCCTATTGGCGAAGGTATGTGGGAAATTGGAGGTACTAAATTGTATGAGAAGGATATTGATTTACTTCTTTCCATCCACAAAAAGCCAACAGGCATTTCATACGTTTATTTAGAACCGTTTATGGAAATTGAAAAATACTATTCGGTTATAAAGAAATTTAGTGATGCTCAAATTCATCAGCATTTATATACAAATGGTACTTTGGCTACGGAAGAGACATTGAAAGCATTAGGTGAAGCCGGTCTTGATGAGATACGTTTTAATTTGGGGGCATCTGATTGCTCGGACAAAGTTGTTGAAAATATTGGAATAGCGAAAAAATATATTAGATATGTAGGTATTGAAACCCCAATGACTCCTGAGTTTTTTGAGGCATTTTTCAAGAAAAAACAAGCAATCTTAGAAACAAAACTCGATTTTATAAATTGTGCGGAGCTGCACTTAAATGAGAATAATATTTACAATTATAATGGGGAAAATATATATATTTCTAGACATGGCTATATTTCTCCAATTTGGAGCAGGGAATTAACTCTGAAATTCATGAAAATAGCTGATGAAGAAAACTGGGATTTAGTAGTTCATGATTGCTCAAACTATACAAAATTTGCTAGAGATTTAAATTTGAGTAGCAAAGAGGGTAGGTGGTTCGGTTCCAGCAATTATGCCTGCGAGTTTTCTAGAATACCATATGAGGTATTTTTACCAATTCTAGGTGATTACAATTTCAAATTTTTAAGTGAAGAAGAATTGCCGGACGGCTATAAAGCAGGAGAGTATATGTAAAAAGATGCCCGAACACAGATGTTGTGATCCGGCATTGTAAATGTCTCAATCTCGACGGAGACTGTCATTGCATTTCTATTGAAATATTGAAATAGAAAGTTTGAGAAGTTCTTAAAATTAGGCTTTCTAAGAAGTATATTTTAGAAAATTGAAATAAATAGTAGAAGAATATTACAATGAAGACGAATAGGTATGATTTAACACTAATATTCTCGGAATTGTAAAGGAGAAAAGATATGGAACAAATTAATCGTAGAGGAAAACGCGCTATAATCGGCTCATGTATGAGTATATTTTGGTCAGGTGCAATGATTTTCGGTTATCCTGGATTAATGGCAACTTATTGGAGAAAAATATATGCTGTTGATGCAACAGCAACAGGAATTGTAATGACACTTTTGTTGTTTTCTCTAGGGATTTTCATGTTTTTTAGCGGGAAATGGCATATGAAGTTGGGTACTGGCAAATCTATGTTAATTGGAACTGGCATAATTGTAATAGCCTTATTAGCACTTAATATTGCTCAAAGTATGACGCTGGTTTATGTTTTTGGATTCTTAAATGGTGTTTCTTCATGCTTTATTTATGGCCCTGGACTTACTACAGCTCAGAATTGGTTTCCTCAAAAACGTGGACTATATACAGGGATTATTAATTTGTTATTTGGTATTTCAGGTGCTATAATAACACCTGTTTTGGCTATAATGATGAATAATATGGGTTATATAAAAATGAATTATGTTTTAATGGTGATTATTGTCATTACAAACCTTATCGCTTCAAAATTAACAGAGATGCCGGATAAGTCTAATATGTCAGATGAAGAAAAGATAGCATATGCTCAACTCATGGAAGAAGTGAAAAGTGCCAAGGGTGGTCAGATTATGGCTGAATCCAAAACCGTTAAAGAAGCTTTGCATACTAGGGAATTCTGGTTTTTATGGTTAACGTGGTGCTTCATGGGAGCAGCAGGAATATCAATGGTGGGACTTTCAACAGGATATGCAACAAAGCTGGGACTATCTGCAGTAGTTGTACTTTCAACATTTAACTTAACTAACGGTATTAGTCGTATCATTGCTGGTACATTATCAGACATTATTGGCCGCAACTTAACAGCTTGTATAAGTTTTATTTTTGCTGCATTCGGTTATTTTTTGTTGCCGATTTTCGATAGTTTATTAATGCTTGCAATATTAGCCGCATTTATTGGTTTTGCTTTTGGCACTCTATTTGCTATCTCAGCACCACTTGCTTCTGATTTATTTGGATTAAAATATTTTGGTATGATTTTCGGACTGATCTTTACGGCATATGGTTTCGTCGGTGGAATAGTAGGCCCTGCATTAGCTGGTTATGTACTTAAATTAACAGGAGAGAATTACACTCCGGTATTTATATACTTAGGTGTATTCTGCGTATTTGCCGCAATATTAATAATGTTTGCAAAGCCAAAGAAATAATAGAATAAAACTTAAATAATATTGACTTAGGATTCTTATTATATGAGTAGGAATGGTATAGCTTTACAAAACTAAAAATGTTTGCGGCTTAAATTTCCATCATCAGCTCCACTTTTATGCAAATAGCAGGTATAATGGTAGTAAGAATAATCATACATAGATATTTACTTTTAAATATCAAAAATATTCGGAAGGAATGAGAAAATCCATGATAAAACTTTTAGCCGATTCAACCTGTGATTTAAGTTTTGAAATACTTAAAAAGTACAACATTGCAATGGCGCCACTTAATATTCATATAGAAGGAAAAAGCTATAAGGATAGGGTGGATATACAACCGGACGAGTTTTACGGAATGATTGACGAAGTTGAAGGAGAAATAAAAACAGCCAATCCCAGTCCCAGGGATTTTTTAGAATTGATCGAGGAAGGTATTAAGGATGGCTATGACGATTTTTTATGCATATGCATGTCGAGTGGAACAAGCGGATCGTATCAGTCGGCTGAAATTGCAAGAGAATATTTTAAAGACAAGTATCCAGAATCGAAATCCCGGGTGTATGTTGTAGATTCAGTTTCAATGAGTCACGGCAGCGGATGGCTAATAATGAAAACTGCCAGGCTCCTAGAAAAGGGCGCTACCTTCGAGGAATTGATTGAATTCAATGAAGCATATAAGTATAACATGAAACATTTCCTATCCGTTGATGATTTGGACCATCTCATTAAAAGCGGACGACTGAGCAATGGAAGCGCAATAATAGGAAAGATGCTTAAAATAAAGCCAATAATGACAATGAAGGATAAGAAGGGCGCAATAGTTGCAAAGGAACGCGGAAGAAAAAATGTATATAGACACTATATAAGGGAATTCAAAGAGCGTGTCGATTTGGATATGACGGACTTTGTGATTATTGGATATACATCAGATATAAAGATAGCCGAAAATTTCAAGCTTCTTCTTTTAAAAGAAACAGAATATGATGGAGAAATTTTCATAATGCAGATGGGCGTAAGTGTTGGTGCCCATGTGGGACTTGGAGGACTGTCATTTTACTTCATCGAAAAGGATAGAATTAAGGACAATATACTTAGAAATGAATTGCAATTTATGAAGGACAGAAAGAACCGTATGTTGGAAACATTAAAAAGATATAGATAATATTTTCAATATATGCTTGCCAAAAGAATAATTTAAGTGTATAGTACTAATTGAACCTTGATTCATGATGAATCGAATTATTATTTGGAAAAAAAGTTTTTTGCATTGCCTTTTATTGAAACAAATGCAGCTTCCAACATAATTAATTTAGTCTAAATGAATTAAAGGAATAAAATTTTGGAGGAATACACGCATGAATGGTTCAGTAAAATGGTTTAACGCAGAAAAAGGATTTGGTTTTATCCAAGCAGAAGACGGAAACGACGTTTTCGTACATTACTCGCAAATAAACAAAGAGGGATTCAAAACTCTTGAAGAAGGCGAAGAAGTAACTTTTGATGTTACTAAAGGTCCTAAAGGTCCTCAAGCTGAAAACGTAACATCTGTAAAATAATACAGTAATGTTCACCCCGGTCAATTGATCGGGGTTTTTTCATTTTTTGGTTTTTTATGTAATAATAGACTTAGGATTATTGAATACATTAAAAGTGAGGTGATTTGTGATGAAGCTTACAGTGTTGGTGGATAATCACGCTAAGGGGAAGCTCCAGGCTGAATGGGGATTATCGATGCTTTTGGAAACAGAGCAAGGTAAGACGCTTTTCGATTTTGGCAGTTCTGATATGTATTTAAAAAACGCAAAGCAAATTGGTCTGGATTTGAAGGACGTAAAAAGATGTGTTTTAAGCCACGGCCATTGGGACCATGGTTCAGGCCTTGTTTATTGGGCAAACGGAGGGGAATTGATTTGCCACCCTGAAGTGTTTACTGAAAGATATAGGAAGAACAAGGTCTTAGGACTTCCTTGCACAAAGGATGAAGTTTCTGCGAAAATGTCAATCAGAATGAGCAGGGAGCCTTTGGAAATTGAAAAAGGTGTATTCTTTCTTGGAGAGATTCCAAGAAGAACTGATTTTGAATCAAAATACACTCCGTTTACAAAAGCGGATGGATCAGAGGATTTTGTAAATGACGATACGGGCATTGCAATGGTTACAGATAATGGGCTGACGGTTCTTTCGGGATGCGCGCATTCGGGAATATGCAATATCGTGGAGCATGCTAAAGATGTGACTGGGGTAAGTATGATACATGCTTTGCTTGGAGGCTTCCATTTAAAAGGCAATGGCCAACGTACTCAGCGGACAATTACATATTTGAAGGATATCAATCCGGATTTCATATCAACCAGCCATTGCACAGATTTTGAGGCTCTTACGGCTTTTTATGCGGCATTTGGCAGCATTCCTTTTGGAGTAGGCGATGTCATTGAATTTTAGAGAAGAAACTATTTTGAATAGTTTCGGAAAGGAGATTTCGATTTGGATAAAAAGGTAAACATTGATTGGAGTAAGTTGGCATTTGAATATATAAAAACGGATTATCGTTACATATCAAGATGGAAAGACGGGGCATGGGATGAGGGAAAACTTATAGAAGATAATATAGTACATATAAGTGAATCTTCTACAGCGCTGCATTATGGGCAACAATGCTTTGAGGGACTAAAGGCATATCGTACAAAAAATGGCGAAATACAATTATTTAGGCCGGATATGAATGCAGCTCGAATGCAGAATACATGCCGCAGGATTCTGATGCCTGAGGTTTCGACCGACAAGTTTGTTGAAGCATGTAGGAAAGTTGCTAAAGCGAATGAAGCATATGTTCCCCCTTATGGGACAGGCGCGACACTTTATTTAAGACCCATGCTGATTGGCGTGGGAGATATACTTGGGGTCAAACCTTCTGACGAATATTTGTTCATAATATTTTGTTCTCCTGTAGGACCGTATTTCAAGGGAGGCATGACGCCAGTCAACTTTAATGTTACCGATTATGATAGGGCTGCGCCTAATGGTACAGGAGCGGCAAAGGTAGGAGGAAATTATGGAGGAAGTATGCTTCCCCATAAAATGGCCGTAGAAAAAGGATTTGCAGATTGCATATATCTTGATCCGGCAACCCATACCAAAATAGAAGAGGTCGGAGCTGCGAACTTTTTTGGAATTACCCAAAATGACGAATTCGTAACCCCGAACTCTTCTTCGATACTTCCAAGCATAACAAAGTATTCACTTATACACATAGCAAAAGAATACATGGGCATGAAGGTGATTGAGAGAGATGTTTACATCGACAATCTTGACGAATTCAAGGAAGCCGGAGCCTGCGGGACGGCTGCGGTCATAACACCTATTGGCGGGATAGAATACAAGGGAGAAATGCATGTGTTTCATAGTCTTACTGAGGTAGGTCCCCTTACCAAGAGCCTTTATGAAACCCTATATGCAATTCAACTCGGGGATATGGAAGCCCCGGAGGGGTGGATTTTCAAGGTTTGATGTAGGTGAATTTTCATCTATTTGTAACTAAAAAAAAGTGTAATGGATATATACTGTATATGTAATACAAATAATACATATCAGGAGGGAAAAGATGATTATGACAACTACGCCTTCTATTGAAGGCAAAAGCATTGTTGAATACAAGGGAATTGTTTTTGGAGAAGTGGTTTCCGGCGTTGACTTCGTAAAGGATTTCGCAGCAGGGCTTACTAATTTTTTTGGAGGCCGTTCCGGGTCCTATGAAGGGGAATTGATTGAAGCCAGAGAAAATGCATTGGCTGAAATGGAAAAAAGGGCAAGAGCCACGGGTGCCAATGGAGTCGTTGGAGTAGACATCGATTACGAGGTCCTTGGACAAGCTAACAACATGCTTATGGTTACTGCATCAGGAACAGCTGTAATTTATAAATAATTTCCAGATAAAAAAGAAGAAGTTTCTGCTTATGCGGAAACTTCTTCTTTTTTATTTTAAGATATTATAGAGAAGCAATCGATCACTTTGGAAGTAAAAAAATTTGCATTGAAGCATAAACTAGTGTATACTTATAAAATTGTAAAGATGATTTAATTTATGCTGCATATGAATGTGCATTCATTTGTAGCTATGTTGATAGAACATATAAAAGTATAATAAGAAACAGAAAGGAAATGTATGCAAACCATTAATTTTAAAGAGTTAAAAATTTCAGGAAATATCATGAAAGCAGTGGATGATATGGGCTTTGAGGAAGCAACACCCATACAAACACAAGCTATTCCCTTCCTTATGGAGGGTATGGATATAATAGGGCAGGCCCAAACGGGAACCGGTAAAACTGCTGCCTTCGGTATACCATTGCTAGAAAAGATTTCACCAAATAAGAGAGCGCTTCAGGCTATGGTTATTTGCCCAACTAGGGAACTTGCTATACAGGTATCGGATGAAATAAAAAAACTGTCTAAATACATGAAGCAAGTAAACGTATTACCTGTTTATGGAGGGCAACCTATCAGCAGGCAGATGCATGCTCTTAGAAAAGGTGTTCAGGTTGTAGTGGGAACGCCTGGGAGAGTCATGGACCATATGAGAAGAGGCACACTTGATGTGACTCATATAAATATGATTGTTCTTGATGAAGCAGATGAAATGCTTAACATGGGTTTCAGGGAAGACATAGAAACCATTTTGAAGGATACGCCTGCAGATAGACAGACTGCAATGTTTTCAGCAACGCTTCCTAAACCTATTTTGCAGATAGCGAAAAAGTATCTTAGAGATTATAAAACAATCAGAGTTGCTCATAAGGAATTGACTGTTCCTAAAATAAGACAATCTTATATTGAAGTAAAACAAAGGAATAAATTTGAGTTGCTAACTAGACTCATAGATATTAATAATCCTAATTTGTCATTGATCTTTTGCAACACGAAGAGACGTGTAGATGAGATTGTTCAAGAACTTCAAGGAAGAGGATATTTTGCTGATGGTCTTCACGGCGATTTGAAGCAATCCCAAAGAGATAGGGTTATGAATAATTTTCGAAAGGGTGTCATTGAGATTCTCGTTGCTACGGATGTTGCAGCAAGAGGAATAGATGTTGATGATATTGAAATTGTGTTTAACTATGATGTTCCTCAGGATGAGGAATATTATGTGCACAGAATAGGAAGAACCGGAAGAGCTGGAAGAGAAGGTCAAGCTATAACCTTTGCTTTTGGCAAAGAGGTATACAAATTAAAGAGTATTGAGCGTTATGCAAAGACAAAGATTAAAAGAGAGCAAATGCCTTCCATTACCGATGTTGCCGAGGCTCGTTTCAATGGCTTGGCGCAGCAGGTAGGCAATATTGTGGAAAATGAAAACCTCCGCAAGGAAACCCATATGATCGAGAAACTGCTTGAAGAGGATTATTCCACATTGGATGTAGCGGCAGCCTTGCTCAAGATGGTTATGGGAGAAAGCAAACAAGAAAACAAGCAGGAAAGCAAGCAGGAAAACAGAAGGACCGGTTCGTTTGTAAAAGAAAATGGTTCTGAACCTGGAATGGCTAGACTGTTTATCAACATAGGCAAAAAGCAGGGCGTTCGTCCTGGAGATGTTGTAGGAGCAATTGCAGGCGAGACTGGAATGCCGGGAGACCTTATAGGTTCGATAGATATTTTCGACAAGTACACATTTGTTGAAGTACCTGTTAAGTATGCGGATGATGTGCTTCGCATCATGAGCAGAAATACTATAAAGGGTCAGCCTATACAAATTGAACCTGCAAGTGAAAAATAGAAAGTTTTGCAGAGTTTATGACAGTTGATTTTAGAGGGCGCGAATGCAATAAGGCATTTGCGCCTTTTGTTTTGTTTTTTACAGGAATAAAGATATAATATAATGGGAATAATATGGAAAGGGAAGAGACTATGGCCTTCGTGTACATATTGGAATGCTCGGATGGAAGCCTTTACACTGGGTGGACTTCAGACTTGGAAAAAAGAGTGGCAAGGCATAATGAAGGAAAGGCTGCGAAATATACTCGTTCAAAACGGCCTGTCACCCTTAAATATTTTGAAACCTGCGAGGATAAATCAAGTGCGCTAAGAAGAGAAGCGGAAATCAAAAGAATGAAACGTTCCGAAAAACTTGCATTGCTCGAAGCGTTTAGAAAGAGAGGATGATTCCATGGGTAATAAAAAAATAATCGGATTAATACTGGTTTTAATAGGTCTTATCAATTTTGCATCAAGGCAAGGATGGATTTCAGGAGAATACTTTTTGATTGGTCTTGGAGCAGTATTTTTAATTGCGTATTTTATTAGGCAAAGGCCAATAGGATTTTTGATTCCGGCATGCATTCTTATTTTACTGGGAACATATGCTAATTTGCAGAGCTCGAGATTTTTATTTATGAATGGAAGGATGGAAGGCGCCACCTTTTTCTTTTTCATGGCCCTTGCTTTTTATCTAATCTTCTTTATACATAATATTAGCAATGAAAGCTTGAAGAAAAAAATGGTATGGCCGGCGATTGTAGGAATTGCACTTACAGCTTTCGGTATATTTGTTTACGCTGTAGAGTATTGGGACATTGCGGAAGTGCTTATTGCTATAAATCGTTTTTGGCCTTTGATTTTGATTTTAATAGGTTTATATTTAATTTTGACAAAGCAAAAGAAAGATTGATTTTATTGGAAAAACAATCTTATCTTGCTAAGAACGCGTTATGCACAAATATTTACAGGGAAAAACTTATGCAAATTTATGATAAAATAAATTTTAAAAGATGACAAGGAGTGAAGTAATATGAATATGAAGCAGAAGGGCTCAGCCGCAAAACAGGCATCCCTTGAATTGGCCGCATTGGACGGGAAAATAAAAAACAACATTTTGCTTTCGGTTGCAAAAGCATTGAATGAGAACAAGAAATCTATCATAGAAGCAAATGAGGTGGATTTAAAAAGAAGCAAGGAAGAAGGTTTGCCAGGACCGGTACTAAAACGTCTTAAATTTCAGGAAGACAAGATTGAGGGAGTAGTTGATGGAATAAGGAGCCTTGTAGATCTTGATGACCCTGTGGGGAAGACAAGCTATGCCATGGAATTGGATGAAGGCCTTGAGCTATTTAGAGTGACATGCCCAATAGGTGTAGTAGGGGTGATCTTCGAGTCGAGACCGGATGCGCTTGTTCAAATTTCATCATTGTGTCTGAAAAGTGGGAATTCCGTTCTTTTAAAGGGCGGCAGCGAAGCCATGGAAACCAACAGAAAGCTTTATGAGCTAATACGAGATGCATCGACCGGTAGCGGAGCGCCGGAAGGATGGATACAGCTTATGGAATCGAGGGAAGATGTTGCCGAGATGCTTAAAATGGATGAGGAAATAGACTTGATACTTCCTAGAGGTTCAAATGCATTTGTGAAATATATCATGAACAATTCAAATATACCTGTACTGGGACATTCGGATGGAATTTGTCATACCTATATTCATGAGGATGCAAATGTTGAGAAGTCGCTAAGGGTTATTTACGATGCAAAAACACAATATGTGGCGGCCTGCAATGCGACCGAAACAATTCTTGTGCATGAGGCAGCCGCTCAAACATTTTTGCCCAAAATAGAAAAGATGTTTAAAGGTGAAGTTGAGATTTTTGGGTGCGAAAAAACACGCAAATTCATTAATGCTGAGATATCTGACGAAAACACTTGGAAAACTGAATATTTGGATTACAAGGTTTCAATAAAAGTAGTAAGCGGCATTGATGAAGCGATAAAACATATAAATACCTATGGATCAAGCCATACTGAATGTATTTTGACTGAGGATGAAAATGTGGCAAAAAGATTCATGGCGCTTGTAGATGCAGCAAGCACCTATTGGAATTGCTCCACGCGTTTTGCGGACGGATATAGATATGGTTTTGGAGCTGAAGTTGGAATAAGCACAAGCAAGATTCATGCAAGAGGGCCGGTTGGACTCGACGGACTCATGATTTATAAGTATAAAATGCTTGGCAATGGACATATAGTAGAGGATTACGCTAGTAAGAAAAAGGTGTTTACACATAAAAAAATCGAAAAATCATTCGAATAATCAAACATATTGAGGATGTGCAGGGGAGCATTTCTCTGATGGAATTTTGGGTGTAGGGAGATATTAGTGAAAGATAGAATAGAGACAATAAGCCAAAATTATAAAAAAATAGTTTGGATGGCTTTTCCAATTGCAATGCAGAATTTAATAACTACCTCGCTGAATCTAATAGACACATTGATGATTGGCAGGTTGGGAGCGGAAAAGATAGCGGCCATCGGCATAGCAAATCAGTACTTTTTTATATTGATTTTGCTTTTATTTGGAGTAAATAGTGGTATATCAATATTTATAAGTCAATTTTGGGGAAGCCAGGAAACAGGCAAAATCAAAAAGACTCTCGGCCTCGGAATTTTTTCGGGTGTTGTTGTAGCCGTGATATTTGCTCTTGGTGGGATATTTTTTACAAAACCCATATTTATGATTTTCACAAAGGATCCCGCAGTTGTGAGTGAGGGCGCAGCCTACATGAAAATCGTTTCTTTTTCGCTTGTAATGATGGCTGTAACGCTTAGTTATTCAATATCCTCAAGAAGCATTGGCAAGCCAAAGCTTCCATTGACTATAAGTGCCTTGGCCCTTGCAATGAATACTGTTCTTAATCTATTTTTGATTTTCGGAATAGGACCTTTTCCCGCTTGGGGTGTTAAAGGGGCAGCAATCGCTACGCTTATTTCCAGAGCTTTTGAAATGGTTTTTATGGTTCTAATAGTTAATAAAAAGGGAATAGTTATTTCAGCATCGATTAAGGAACTTATGGATTTTGATTTTGACTATGTCAAGACTGTTTATCATAGAATATGGCCTGTGGTCGTTAATGAAGGTATATGGGCAATTGGAATGAGTTTGTATGCAGTAGCCTATGGAAGAATGGGTACTGAGGAGTTTGCGGCTGTTCGAATCTCTGAAACCGTATCAAATATATTTTTTGTCGCAGCCGTCGGAATTGGAAATGCCGGTGCGGTGATAACTGGCAATCTAATTGGGGAAAAGAGCGCCGAAGTAAGAATTTACGCTAAGAGAATGATGAAACTTGCTGTGGTGAGCGGTTTGATTCTTGGATCTATAATGATTTTTTCGGCAAAGTTTGTGTCTATGCAATTCATAGTTAGTGAAGAAGTACGTCAGATGGCAAAATATGTTTTATGGATTAATGGTGTATTGATGCCAATAAAATTTCTGAACAATGTATATATAATAGGCTTGTTTAGAGGTGGAGGGGATACAAAATATTCGCTTTTAATAGAATTGGGGAGCATTTATTTAATTGGTGTCCCATTGGCATTTGTAGGAGCCCTTTATTGGGGACTTCCTTTATACGCGGTGGTGTTGTTGGTGAATTTGGAGGAAATAGGAAAGACTATTTTAGGATATTCGCGTATAAAAACAGATAAATGGATTAATGATTTGACAAAAATATAAAATGGTTATAAAAACTAAGGGGAGTCACAAATGGAAGATAAAAAGACATACATAATGATGACATTTGCAGCTTTATGCTGGGCGGGAGCATTCATAGCGGGTAAGATAGCTATGGCTGAGCTGCCGGTTTTTACGGTTGCATTTTTTAGATTTCTTATAGCCACAGCTATAGTTTTCCCGATGATGATTATGCGTGAACCCGATTGGAAAATTGGAAAGGAGTCCTTGCCTAGGCTTTTGACGCTAGGGCTTGTAGGGATGTTTGGATATCACGCTTTGTTTTTCACATCCTTAAAATATACAACGGCAGTGAGCTCTTCGATGATTGGTGCGACTAATCCATTGATGACTAGTGCCTTGGCTGCTATTTTTTTGAATGAGGCATTTGGTATAAAAAGGATGGCAGTTTTACTTCTGGCTTTTAGCGGAGTATTGTTGTCGATATCTGGAGGTTCAGTGAAGACAATCATGAACTTCAGCTTTAATAAGGGTGATTTGATAATGCTATTAGCAGTTGTCTGCTGGGCAGCGTATTCAATATTGAGCAAGCGCGCAGCGAAATACCATAAACCTATTGTACTTATTAGCTATAGCTTTCTCTTTTGCACAATAATGCTTTTGCCTTTTGCTACAATGGAGAAGCCATGGCTTATTTTAGGATCCACTTCGATGGGCGCGTGGTTATCAATAGCATATATGGCTATATTTGCATCCTGCATAGGATATTTTATACAGCAGGTTGCCATAAGGCGCATAGGACCGAGTAAGACGAATATATTCATTAATTTAGTGCCGGTATTTTCAATGGGACTTGCAGCACCGATACTGCATGAAACTATCGGTTGGTATAATATTGTAGGTATGTTTATGATTATAGCCGGGGTTTATACCAATTCGACAATAAAGGAGAAAAAAATTGCTAGACCTGAAGAGCTTGTTTCCTTATGAAATAAAAAATAGAATAAAAGAAATTGGTCAACCGGGATTTCGCAGCGACCAAATTTTCAATTGGGTTTCAAAGGGTGTTGATTCATTTGATGAAATGGTCAATATGCCTAAATCACTTAGAAATATAATGGGCGATATATTTAATTTGACTTGCAATGAAATCATTGCCAAGCAGCTTTCATCCGATGGAACAGTAAAGTATGCAATGAAGCTGATAGATGGTAAAATAATTGAATCTGTACTTATGAAATATCATCATGGATACAGTATATGCATCTCCACACAGGTGGGTTGTCGAATGAATTGCAGCTTTTGCGCATCGACGATAGGAGGGCTAGAACGCAATTTAACAGCTGGAGAGATGCTAGGACAGGTGCTGACGGCTCAGCGTGATCAAGGAATTCGGGTATCAAATATAGTTTTGATGGGAAGCGGGGAGCCTTTTGACAACTATGATAATGTTATTCGGTTTATTCGCCTTGCCCATGAAGAAAAGGGTTTGGGTATAAGTTATAGAAGCATAACTGTTTCGACAAGCGGCATAGTCCCCGGAATTTACAGACTCTCGGAAGAAGATATTCCAATAACATTGGCGGTTTCGCTTCATGCTTCTGACAATATTTCAAGAAGCGGCATAATGCCTGTAAATAAAAAATATCCACTTGAAGAACTTATTGAAGCATGCAAAACGTATGTGGAAAAAACAGGGAAAAGGATAACCTTCGAGTATGCGTTGATGAAAGGCATTAACGATGATATGGATAGTTTTAAAAAAACTGCGAAACTGCTCAAGGGTATTAATTGCCATGTAAATATAATCGGATATAACAGTGTGGATGAAAGAGACTTTAAAACCTCGGAAAAAGCCGTGAAAGAAAAATTCAAAGAATTTCTTGAAAGCAGAGGAATAGCCGCAAGCATTAGGCGGACGCTTGGAGAGGATATTGATGCCGCTTGCGGACAATTGCGAAATAGCCTTAAGACGAACATTTAAGGCGTAAATAAATTAATTGTTTTTAAAGGGATTGGGCTATTGAAATAGAAATATATAATTAAGACAGCAACGAACTAGTTTCGCTAAAAAAGGGAGGAGATTACATGATAAGTATAATTGCATCCGAAAAGGGAACTGGCAAAACGAAGAAAATAATCGACATGGCAAATGTGGACATTGAAAGGCTTGAAGGAAATGTAGTATATATAGATGACGACAATAGACATATGTATGATTTGAAGCACGATGTGCGTTTTGTCAATCTTGAAGAATTCCCTATTAAAACGACAGATGAATTAATAGGTTTTATTTATGGGATAATTGCCAATAACTATGATATTGAAAAAATTTACATTGATGGTTTGTATAACATAATGGGTAATGGAAACGATAATGTAATTAATTTTATAGATAGGATTGAATGGCTTTCTGAAAAGCAATCCATTGATTTTGTAATGACCCTTAGTTGTAATCCGGAACTTCTTCCTAAGGAAATTAAGAAACATACAATTTGAAAATGTTAAACAAGAGCTTAGGCTCTTGTTTTTTTTGGTGAGTATTGTTTCCATAAAATGAGTATATATATAAAGGTGATTAAAAAAGGAGATTTAAATGAAAACCCACAACATTATGGTTTGCGTGACGCAGCAAAAGTCATGCAAACGGCTTATTGCGGCAGGAGCTGCCATGGTAAAGGAGGAAGACGACAATCTTTATGTCATTCATGTGGTGAAGGAGGGATGGAAATATTTTGGAAAATTAAAAGAAGTCGACGCCATTGAATATTTATTTGAAGTAAGCAAGGAAAATGGCGCTGACTTGACGATTGTAAAGGCTGACGACATTATCAAAACACTTAAGAAATTTGCACGAGAAAAAGATATTGACATAATGGTTATGGGGAAATCAAGAGAAAAAATCGCCGATCAAGATATGATTAAGAGGTTTAAGGGAAAGGGATTGAAAGAAATTGAATTGAAAATTGTTACATAACTCAATAGGGAGGATAAATAGTATGTTCCAGAAGAGGAAAATTGGATTATTTTTATCTTTGATTATGCTTTTAACAGTATTCATATCGGGATTTGCAGGAGTTTATGCAGCGGAGGAACCCGTACATATCGTGATTGCTCATACAAATGATATGCATGGACGCATTGAGGAAGGAACATATGACGGGATGGGGCTCGCCAAGGTGTCTGCTTTGGTTGACGAGCTTCGATCTGAATATGACAATGTATTGTTCTTTGACGCTGGAGACGCTCTCCATGGACAACCCATTGCTACCATTTTTGAAGGTGGAAGCATGGTTGAAGTAATGAACCTTGCTGGATACGATCTTATGGTTCCCGGCAACCATGATTTTAACTATGGGAAGGAAAGGCTTCTCGAATTAAAAGGCATGGCTGATTTTGATATGGTTAGCGCAAACATTTATACGGAAGCTGATGAAACATTTATTGATCCTTATAAAATATTTGAAATTGAAGGGGTTAAAATCGGAGTTTTTGGTCTCACAACACCCGAAACCAAATTTAAATCCCATCCAAACAACACAATTGGGCTAGAATTCAGGGATCCTTCTGAGATAGCGCAAATGATGGTTGACGAACTAGATGACCAAGTAGATATTATAGTAGCTTTGGTTCATCTTGGATTGGACGACACATATGGTTTAACTAGCGAAAAGGTGGCAATGGATGTTGACGGAATAGATTTGATTATTGACGGCCACAGTCATGACAAGCTCCCAGAAGGAATGATGGTAAATGACACATTGATTGTTCAGGCTGGAGAATATGATAAAAATCTAGGGGTAGTCGAAATTGACTTCATGGATGGAGAAGCCGAAATAACTGCAAGTTTATTGGAAAAAGAGAATGTAACAATAGAAGGCGACGCGGAAATATTGGCTTTGGTTGATGAAATTAAAGTCGAATATCAAGAGCTGGTATCTCCAGTTGTAGGCACTACTGCAGTTGTACTTGATGGAGAAAGAGATCAAGTCAGAACTGGTGAAACAAATCTTGGGAACCTTATTGTAGATGCAATGCTGGACGCAACGGGTGCCGATTTTGCAATGACTAATGGAGGCGGAATCCGTGCATCCATAGATATAGGGGATATCACCATTGAAGAAATAATAACAGTATTGCCTTTTGGAAATACTGTTATTGTTAAGCCGCTTACAGGTATGGAAGTCAAAGAGGCTCTAGAAGTCGGAGCTACCGACTATCCCGAACAAAAGGGTGCTTTCACACATGTCGCAAATGTGAAATACCAAATAGATGTTACGAAGCCGGCCGGAAGCAGAATTATGAATATCATGGTAAATGGAGCTCCTCTTGATATGAATGCTACATATGAAGTGGCTACAAACGACTTCATAGCTGCAGGCGGGGACGGATACACAATGTTTGATGGTAAGAAAGAAATAATGCTTCTCGGAGGAATGGACGAGATTCTAATGGATTATATTGAGGCAAATGGTACTGAAGGCGCAATGGTAGAGGGCCGCATAACAGAATTTGTTCCATCTCCTGTAGAAGTGCCGCTTCCTGTAGAAGTGCCTGTTGTTGCTAATACCTATGTAGTTAAGTCTGGGGATGTACTCTGGAGAATCGGAAAGCAATTCGGAGTAACGTGGCAAACCTTGTCAGAGTTCAATAAAATGGACAATCCACATCTGATTTTTCCAGGACAGAAAGTTTTAATTCCAGCTAAGTAGCAGTTTGTTATAGACGCAGCATTGGTGTATATTTAATTTAAAGCAGCCGTAAAGGCTGTTTTAAATTTTTTTAAAAAGAGAGGCAAGGGATTATGAAAATTTTATATAGAAGATATTCAGATTACTTAAAGGAAAAATATGGCATAAAAACATATAAGTTGCCCGTAAACTTACCACTTAGTTGTCCAAACCGAGATGGGACCATATCAAGAGGGGGTTGTATATTCTGCGGAGAGGATGCGGCGGGCTTTGAGATGCTAAACCTCAAACTTTCAGTAAAAGAGCAGCTTATAGAAAATAAAAGCTATATAGGAAATAAATACAATGCTGAAGCTTTCATAGCATATTTTCAAAATTTCACAAATACCTATATGCCACTTTACGTTTTCAAAGAAAGAATGGAGGATGCATGCATAGACGGGGTTGTCGAGATATGCGTTTCCACCAGACCGGATTGTTTGGACGAAGATTACTTGGATGTGCTTAAGGATGTTTCAGAGAGCAAAGGGGTTTCAATATCGATAGAGCTGGGGCTACAGAGTGTCAACTATAGGACACTAGGAAAGCTTAATCGGGGGCATAGCCTTGCAGAATTCATATACTGTGTTGGAATGATAAAGCCTTATGATTTTGATATAGGCGCCCACCTAATATTGAATCTTCCATGGGATGACAATGAAGATGCATTAGAAGCTGCAAAAATATTGTCGGCTCTTAAAATTCAAACAGTAAAGCTGCATTCACTTTATGTGCTTGAAAATACAGTTATGGGTGAGCTATACAGTGAAAATGAGTTTGAGATTTGTACCATGGATGAATATGTGGATAGGGTTGTACTTTTTTTGGAAAAGCTGGATCCTAAAATTGCTGTGCAGAGGCTTTTAGCCAGGGCTCCTAAGGAAAAAACGCTTTTTTGCAATTGGGGCGTGAGTTGGTGGAAAATACGTGACATGATTGAAAAGAAAATGACCGAAAATAACAGCTGGCAAGGTAAAGAATTTGGCTATTTGGCAAATCGTTCAGTTGAACGTTTTACGAAAAATAATCGATAAATACGTTACTCTAATTAAAAAATATGATATAATACTCGAGGCAAACAAAACAAAAGGAGGGTGCTGAGGATGAAAACAAAAATAGGTATCAATGGTTTCGGAAGAATTGGGAAACATGTTCTAAAAATTGCGCTTGAAAGAGACGACTTGGAAGTTGTTGCAATAAACAGTACAAGCGGACCCGAAAAGCATTCGCACATATTCAAGTATGACTCCATGTATGGGATTTACCCGCAGGAAGTCAGCGCTGACAAGGAAACACTATACGTAGGGGACAAAGCTATTAAATTTACAGCCTTCAGAAATCCCGAGGAAATTCCATGGAAAGCCTTAGGAGTGGAGATTGTTGTGGAATCTACGGGAATTTTCAACAACAGAGAAGATGCCTACAAACATATAAAGGCCGGAGCCAAAAAAGTTGTTTTATCTGCGCCCGGGAAAAATGTTGACGGGACCTTTGTTATGGGTGTAAACGAAAAATCTTATGACCCTGAAAAACATGAAGTTGTTTCTAACGCATCCTGCACTACTAACTGCCTTGCTCCAATTGTCAAGGTTTTAAACGATGCATTTGGTGTTAAAGAAGGTCTTATGACAACTATACATGCATATACCAACGATCAACAATTGTTGGACAAGCCTCACAAAAAAGACCCTAGAAGAGCCAGATCTGCAGCTCTTTCAATGATACCTACGACTACTGGAGCAGCAAAGGCACTTGGCCTGGTAATTCCGGAGATGGCTGGGAAATTGAATGGAATGGCTGTAAGGGTTCCAACACCTGTTGTTTCTCTTGTGGATTTAGTTGTAAATCTTGAAAAAGCAGTTTCTGTAGAGGAAGTAAACGCTGAGATGAAGCGGGCTTCGGAAAACGAATTGAAGGGTATTCTAGGTTTTAATGAATTGCCACTCGTTTCAAAAGATTTTACAGGAGACTACAGATCTTCAATTTTGGATGCCGACTTGACATCTAAAGTGGGAGAAAAGATGATTAAAGTTATTTCGTGGTACGATAATGAATGGGGCTATTCGGCAAGAGTAGTTGATCTTGTAGGCTATATAGCTGAAAGACTTTAGTATTTGTCTATAAGCAAAAGCCTCCCAGTGTGGAGGCTTTTGCACTTTTATTGTTGGGAGTATCTGTGTTAGTATAGTAATATAAGGTCATAGATATTATGGAGTGATATCATGTATAGAATAAGAGATTGGGAAAGAATATTGATTCCTTATGAACAGGCAGTAGAGGAATTAAAAGTGAAGCTCAAGTCCTTGAGGGACGAGTTCAGAGAAATGAATGAATATTCACCGATTGAATTTGTAACAGGAAGAGTAAAAAAAATAAATAGCATATTGGAAAAGGCAAAGCGAAATGGCATCGATGATGACGACATAGAAGACCAAATGGAGGATATCGCCGGCATTCGAATAATGTGCCAATTTGTAGACGATATTTATAGTGTTGTTGATTTGCTTAGAGTTAGAGATGGCAAAGACCTTAAGATTGAAACAGAGAAGGACTATGTGCACAATGAGAAGGACAGCGGTTACAGAAGTTACCATGTTATAATTCGTTACCCGGTACAGACTGCATTTGGGGAAAAGGAGATTCTTGCTGAAATTCAGATACGTACCCTTGCAATGAACTTTTGGGCAACCATAGAGCATTCTCTGAAGTATAAATATAAAAAGGAAATACCCGAAGACATTAGAGCGCGTCTAATGAGTGCATCTAATGCTGCATTTCGATTAGATGAAGAAATGTGTGAAATACGCAATGAGGTTATAAATGCTCAAATACTGTTTGAAGAAAAATCTAATACCATATCGAATATAGTAAACAATATTCAGTTGCTTAATTTGCTTGGACAGCAAACGGAAGCAATGAAATTCCAAATAAAATTTGATGAGTTGTGGGATAAGGGTAGCTTGGATGAACTTGAGGATCTTTTAAAAAATATAAAATTAAACATAGCTAGATATCGGGTATTTGAGTGATAAGGAAAGTGATGAGAAATGGCTTTATACGCTATAGGGGATTTGCATCTGAGCTTTTCCACAGATAAGCCGATGGACATTTTTGGGCCCCAGTGGAACAAGCATTATGAAAAAATTGAAAAGAATTGGAAGACTTATGTTTCTCCATGGGATACCGTTTTGATTCCAGGAGATATTTCATGGGCAATGAACCTCTTAGATGCAAAAAAAGATTTGGATTGGATAGAGAAATTGCCTGGAAGAAAAATACTCCTCCGGGGAAATCATGACTACTGGTGGACCTCGCTCAAGAAAATGCATTTAGCTTATCCAGAGCATATATTTGTGCAGAATAACCATTCATCATATGGAGAATACGCAATTTGTGGCAGCAGGGGTTGGGTTTGTCCAAACGATCCCGTGGCTGATGGGCATGACGAAAAGATTTATAGAAGAGAACTTGGGCGCTTTGAAATGTCATTAGACTCCGCTAAAAAAGAAGGATGGAAAAGGATAATCGCGATGCTTCATTATCCACCGACCAACGAAAAATTTGAACCGTCAGGTTTTACTGATTTAATTAAAAAGTATGGAGTTGAAATTGTTCTTTATGGACATTTGCACAACATAAATTCCTATAGTACTGGAATTAAAGGAGTTAAAGATGGTACAAGTTACGAATTGGTTTCCTGCGACTATATAGATTTCAAGCCCAAACTCATATTGCCATAAATACCCTTTACATAAGCTTAAAGGTTTTTGCTTATATGAGAGGGTTTTTTGGTATATATAAGAAAACAAAATATGAGAATGGAAGGGAGTGACGATATGCTTGAAAATTTGGAATTTGCAGTTGGCGAAAGTATAACCATTCAAGAGCGTGTAAAAGAAATCCATACCGGGATGGAGTATGGAACAGGAAGGCTTGGAGAATTGTTGGCTACACCGGGAGTAATTGCATTCATGATAAAAGCATCGGTGGAATTGATTGATGCAAAATTACCTGAAGGATACATATCCGTTGCCACAATGGTTCATGCAGAACATTTCAAACCGACCTTGATAGGCGAGGTGGTCAGCGTAAAAGTGACCATAAATTCCTTCGATGGAGCAAGAGTTAAGATAGATATGGAAGCATTTGATGAAGTTGGACTTGTAAGTAAAGGCCGCATGGACAGATATATTGTAAACGAAAAATCCTTGATGAAAACAGCCAAAGAAAGGGCAAAATTTCTTGTAGGCATGGACTACTGATGGTATGATTAATTGAATAAACTTAGAGAAAATAAAATCAACCTTTGAAGGGTTGATTTTATTATGAGGTGATGTATTGTTAGCAAATTGCGAAGCTTTCATTTTTGATCTTGATGGAACTCTTGTGGATTCCATGTGGATTTGGAAACAGATTGATATTGATTATCTTAAAAAATATGGTGTAGAATTACCTGAGGATTTGCAATATGAAATAGAGGGAATGAGTTTTACGGAGACTGCCCGCTATTTTAAGGAAAGATTTTGCATAGACGACGATATCGAAACCATAAAAGCGGAGTGGAATCATATGGCTGCGGATTTATATGAAAATGAAATCAGGTTAAAGAGTGGAGCCGCGAATCTTCTTAAGCGCCTTAGCGAAAGAGGTTTGCGTCTCGGAATTGGAACCAGTAATTTTAGGGCACTTGCGGAATCGGTCTTGTATTCAAATGGAATACATGCATACTTTGATGTAATACGGACATCATGTGAAGTTTCCAAGGGAAAGCCGAACCCGGATATATACATTAAAGTTGCTGAGGAGCTTAAAATATATCCTTCAAAATGTATGGTTTTTGAGGACACATATGCAGGCATATTGGCGGCTAAAAGGGCCGGCATGAAGTCTTGTGCGGTATATGACGCTTATTCCAAAACGAGGTGGCAGGAGCTTATAGAATTGGCAGACATGCATGTGGAAAGTATGGATGAAATTGATATTGATGATTTAGAGGAAGTTTCAAATTGATTTTGATTGCCGAATAGAGTACTATTAGTACGGAGATATAAAGATAAACTGACATTGATTATTATTTAAAGAGAGAATGGATTTTTATATGCAGAAAAAATGGAGAAAAATGCGAGGAGTGTTTATGAAAAAGGGGTTTGATTCGGAAAAGTATTTGGAAGAGCAGTCAAAGTTTATTTTGGAAAGAGTAAACAACTATGACAAACTTTATCTTGAATTTGGTGGAAAGCTTTTGTGCGACATGCATGCCAAACGTTGCCTGCCGGGTTTCGAGGCGGACGCTAAAATCAAACTGCTTCGCAAGCTGAAGGATAAAGCGGAAGTAATAATATGCGTGTACGCCGGGGATATCGAGCGTAACAAGATACGTGGTGATTTTGGAATAACATATGATATGGATGTCCTAAGGATGATTGACGAGCTTCGCGCAAATGAATTGAATGTCAACAGCGTAGTAATAACCAGATACAACGATCAGCCGGCTGCAACGTTATTTATGAATAAGCTGAAGCGAAGAGATATCAAGGTATATACCCACCGTGCTACAAAAGGCTATCCTACTGATGTCGATACAATAGTTAGCGATGAAGGTTATGGAAAGAACCCATATATTGAGACAAGCAAGCAGATAGTTGTAGTTACGGCCCCTGGTCCGGGAAGTGGAAAACTTGCCACATGTCTCAGTCAGCTATATCACGAAAACAAGAGGGGACATGCCACAGGGTATTCCAAGTTTGAAACATTTCCTGTTTGGAATATGCCTATTAAGCATCCGCTAAACATTGCATACGAAGCGGCTACCGTAGACCTAAAGGATGTGAATATGATTGATAGTTTCCATTTCGATGCCTATGGCGAGATTTCGGTAAACTACAATCGCGATATTGAGTCTTTTCCTGTTCTTAGAAGAATAATTGAGAAAATCACCGGCGAAGAATCCACATACAAATCGCCTACTGATATGGGAGTAAACAGAGTTGGATTTGGAATTATTGATGATGAGGTTGTTAAAGAGGCTTCGTGTCAAGAAATAATAAGAAGGTACTTCAATACAGGTTGTGAATATAAGAAGGGCTTGGTCGACTTGGAGACTTTCCAGCGATCAAAACTCATAATGGAAGAGCTTGGATTGAATCCTGTTAACCGAAAAGTGGTTGTCCCGGCTATGGAAAAGGCGGAGAGTCTTAAAGCTTCGGGAAAATGCAAGGATATATGTTCTGTTTTTGCAATAGAGATGCATGATGGGACTATTGTGACGGGAAGAACTACAGAAATCATGGATGCACCTTCCGCTGCCATACTTAATGCGGTCAAGTACTTGGCTAAAATAGATGATGAATTGCATCTGATTGCACCGATGATACTTGAACCAATTCGTAAATTGAAAAAGGATTCCTTTGGAGCAACAAATCTGCTGCTTGATGCTGAAGAAATTCTAATAGCACTTAGTATAAGCGCGGTTACAAATTCGATAGCGCAGGTTGCTGTGGATAAGTTAAAATTGCTTAAGGGATGCCAAGCGCATTGCACAACAATCCTTGCTGCGGCAAATGAAAACATAATTCGCAAACTGCAGATTGAAGCAACAAGCGAACCAGTGTATTTTTCGGCTAGTCTTTATGAGGGAAAGTAAGAAATTAATAGAATTGAAACGGCCCACTCAAGTAATGAGTGGGCCGTTTTTTTAGGTGATGAGTATTTAAGATTATTGATTGAAATTATTCTCCGAGAGCAAGATTGTTTTTAAGATGAACAATGAAATCTTGTACATTTGTTACTATTGATGTGACTTCCAGAGAACCTCTGTCTCCAAGCTTGTTGACGGCAAATTCCGAAATATCGACGCTGTATATGAATACAGGACGAACCTTTCCTTCTGAAAAGGTGTAGGAAGGGGTCATGTTGCCTGCTGCGATAGTATGAAGCGTTGTAGCAAGGCAAATAACCGTTGTTGCTTTTTTAGTTTCTTTTCTCATTGCATCCTGTGCTTCATAGGCGTTTCCGTAAACCGGAGGCAGCGGGCCGTCATCTCTAATAGAACCAGCAAGAACAATTGGAATCTTGTTTTCCACGCAGGTTTTTATAACGCCGTCTTTTACATTTCCTTCATTTATAAAATTTTCTATGGAACCGGACCTTCTTACCTCGTTTATCAGTTCGAGATGATTGTAATGACCGTTTGGAACAGATTCCTGAGTATATATATTTTGACCCAAAGCAGTTTCTAAAAAGCCGCCTTCCAAATCGTGTGTTGCCAAAGCGTTTCCGGCAAGTAGTGCATGCACAAAACCTTTTTCTATAAGAGAGGACAGAGCCTTTCTAGAGTCGTAGTCGAATACGACAGCAGGTCCCATAACCCAAACAATATGCCCGTGGTCTCTATCGTGTATCAACCTTTCATAAAGCGTGTCATAATCCTTTGAGAAAGCTGTTTC
>CAZTZB010000020.1:0-22881 GCA_964617505.1 uncultured Peptostreptococcaceae bacterium
AATGGAGAGATGGAGGTGAAAGAGTGGAGACTTCCAATAGTATTATGAATTTCTTAAATTGGTTGATGACCTTTGACCGAAGAGCTTTGATTCTTGGCGCTTCGGCAATAGGAGCCGGATTCGCTATGATAGCGGGAATCGGACCTGGGGTCGGACAGGGCTACGCAGCCGGAAAAGGCGCGGAAGCCGTAGCAAAGAATCCTGATAATGCCAAGAACAGCACAATGGTAATGCTTCTAGGAGCAGCCGTCGCAGAAACAAGCGGCATACTGTCCCTAGTAATAGCGATGATATTCCTTTTCGGTAATCCCCTAGTGGATGCCGAGGGTTCTGTTTTGGTAATAGCGGCATCTGCAATAGGTGCTGGTCTTTCGATGATTGCAGGAGTAGGACCCGGCATTGGCCAGGGTTATGCCGCTGGAAAAGGGACGGAAGCCGTAGCTGACCATCCAGATAGGCAGTCGAGCATCATCCGAACCATGTTTCTGGGACAGGCCGTAGCACAAACGACCGGTATTTATGCATTGATTGTCACCCTTGTACTTATGTTTGGTAATCCTCTTGCAGCAATATCTGCAGGTGGGGTGGCAGTAAACAATTTGGCCATGATTCTTGGGGCCTCGGCAATAGGAGCTGGATTTGCCATGATAGCTGGAATAGGGCCCGGAGTCGGGCAGGGCTATGCGGCAGGAAAAGGCGCTGAAGCCGTGGGAATCAATCCCGAGGCGGGTCGTGTTTCCACTATGGTCATGCTTCTTGGAGCGGCAGTAGCCGAGACAAGCGGTATATTGGCACTGGTAGTTGCACTCATACTGCTCTACGGAAATCCCTTGGTGGATGATGTGGGTTCCGTTCTTGTAATATCGGCATCTGCAATAGGCGCAGGTCTTTCAATGATTGCGGGCTTAGGCCCTGGAATCGGACAAGGCTACGCAGCAGGCAAGGGCACAGAAGCCGTTGCCAAGCATCCGGACAGGCAGTCGAGCATAGTAAGAACAATGTTCCTCGGACAGGCCGTAGCACAGACGACAGGCATATACGCGCTTATCGTTTCCCTGGTACTATTGTTTGGAAATCCCTTGGTCGCATTGGCCGAAGGCGGAACAAAAGTAAACAACCTGGCGGTAATCCTTGGATGCTCAGCAATAGGAGCCGGACTCTCAATGATAGCGGGAATCGGACCTGGAGTTGGACAGGGCTATGCTGCAGGCAAGGGCGCTGAAGCCGTGGGAATCAATCCCAAGTCTGGGCGCGTAACAACAATGGTAATGCTCCTAGGGGCAGCCGTTGCGGAAACAAGCGGCATATTGGCACTAGTAGTTGCCCTGATATTGCTCTTCGGAAATCCTCTGGTTGGTCAAACCGGTTCGGTAATTGTAATAGCCGCGTCGGCAATCGGTGCAGGATTCTCGATGATAGCGGGTGTAGGCCCGGGAATCGGACAAGGCTATGCTGCAGGCAAGGGCACCGAGGCAGTAGGGAAAAGGCCTCAGTACCAATCGGCAATAGTTCGTACAATGTTCCTTGGACAAGCCGTAGCGCAGACTACAGGCATATACGCGCTGATTATTTCATTAGTGCTGCTGTTTGCGAATCCGCTGCTTAGTTTAGTTTAGAAAAGAGAATAAAGCTTAAAATATACCGCCCCTTAAAGGGGACAGGAAGAGGAGGAAATATAAATGGAAGCTATTACTGGTAGAGAATTAGTATTGGCTTGCTCTGCAATAGGGGCCGGGCTTGCAATGATAGCCGGTATCGGACCTGGAATCGGACAGGGTTATGCAGCAGGCAAGGGTGCTGAGAGTGTAGGAAGACAGCCGGAAGCGCAAGGCGACATCGTTCGTACAATGCTTCTCGGAGCTGCTGTTGCAGAGACAACAGGTATCTACGGTCTCATCGTTGCCCTGATTTTGCTGTTTGCAAATCCCCTTATCAGACTCCTGGGATAATATCCGCAGAAAGTCTGAACCGTATACAGTCAAGGGATTTTAAAACGCATGAAAGGGGGCAAACGGGAACATGAGAGCGGGATTAGTAGAAATTAACTGGACATTTGCGTTCCAGATCATAAACACCATAATTCTATACTTGATTCTGAAAAAGCTTCTGTTCAAGCCTGTCACTGAATTCATGCAGTCCAGAACGGACGGCATTTCCGCATCTTTGGAAGAAGCGGAAAGCATGACGGAAAAGGCAAATGAACTGAAGGCGCAGTACGAGTCTAAGATCAAAGCCTCGGAAGAGGAAGGAAGACAGATAATAAGAGAAGCTTCAATAAGA
This sequence comes from uncultured Peptostreptococcaceae bacterium, assembly GCA_964617505.1. Lineage (GTDB taxonomy): Bacteria > Bacillota > Clostridia > Peptostreptococcales > BM714 > BM714. The sequence continues at coordinate 2,281 of CAZTZB010000020.1, forward strand.
GCCGACAAGCGCGCGGCGGAGATAATAAAGACCGCCGAGGACGATTCGGACAGCATCAGGAAGCGTGCGCAAATTGAAATCGAGCGCGAAAAGGAAAAGGCAATCAATTCCCTTAAGGATGAAATTGCCACTATCGCCGTAATGGCGGCTTCCAAGGTGATCGAGAAAGATTTGGACGCCGAGGCACACGAAAGCTTTGTCAAGCAATTCATAGATGAGGTAGGGGATGCGAAATGGCAAAATTAGTAGCCGGAACCTATTCGGAAGCATTGTTCGACGTGGCCGTCGAGGCCGGAAAGATCGAAGCGTTTCTGGAGGACTTGAGCGGAGTCGTAGACACCCTCAAGACATATCCCGAATTCTTTGAACTGTTCAAGACGCCGCAGATAAGCATAGAAGAGAAGAAGGAAATAATCGTAAATGTCTTCGGCGGAAAAATCAACGGGGAAGTCCTTAATTTCCTCAAGATAATAATGGACAAGCAAAGAGGCAATGAAATACAGGCAATAACGAAAGCCTACGAGGAGCGGGTATACGACCACAAGGGCATAGAGAAGGCGACAGTCGTTTCGGCGGTTCCGCTGTCGGATGCTCAAATGAAGGCAATAACCGAAAAACTCGAAGCACTCACAGGCAAACGCATAGAGATGACCGGCAAGATAGATAAAACAATTCTGGGCGGGGTCACGGTTCGCATAGGAGATCGCATCATAGACGGTTCCGTAAGGAGCAGGCTCATGGATGTGAAAGAGGACCTGGCAAAGCTCGTAGTCTAAGTAATAAGAAGGGGTGATATGAGGCATGAATCTTAGACCTGAAGAAATAAGCTCTGTGATAAAAGCGCAGATCAAGAAATATGACAACAAGCTTCAAGTAGAAGATGTCGGAACCGTCATCCAAATCGGAGACGGTATTGCCAGAATCCACGGCCTTGAGAAATGCATGGCTGGGGAACTCCTGGAATTTCCGGGAGAGGTATACGGCATGGCGCTCAACCTCGAAGAAGACAATGTAGGGTGTGTTCTTCTGGGCGCCGAAGGCGAAATAGTCGAAGGCGACATAGTTAAGACTACAGGCAGAATCATGGAAGTTCCCGTTGGGGAAGCCATGATAGGACGTGTAGTAAATTCATTGGGACAGCCTATAGACGGCAAGGGACCAATCAAGACCGATAAAACAAGACCTGTTGAAAAAATGGCACCTGGCGTAATAGACAGAAAATCCGTTTTCCAACCTCTCCAAACTGGTATCAAGTCAATTGACTCAATGATTCCCATCGGAAGAGGCCAACGTGAGCTCATCATCGGCGACAGACAAACAGGAAAAACAGCAATCGCCGTTGACACAATCATAAATCAGAAATTGGAAAATGTAATCTGCGTATACGTTGCAATAGGCCAAAAGGCATCCACAGTTGCACAAATAGTAGAAAAATTCGAAAGCTACGGAGCAATGGACTATACAATAGTCGTTGCAGCATCTGCTTCCGAGAGTGCTCCGCTCCAGTACATGGCGCCTTATTCCGGCGTTGCGATGGCTGAGGAATTCATGTGGGAAGGAAAAGACGTACTAATAGTATACGATGACCTTTCCAAGCATGCTGTTGCCTACCGTGCAATGAGCCTTCTTCTCAGAAGACCGCCGGGCCGCGAAGCATACCCGGGAGACGTTTTCTATCTTCACTCGAGACTCCTTGAGCGTGCGGCAAAGCTTAGCGACGAACTCGGCGGAGGATCAATCACAGCACTTCCGGTTATAGAAACCCAGGCTGGAGACGTTTCGGCTTATATACCGACAAACGTTATCTCCATAACCGATGGTCAGATATACCTAGAAGAAGAACTCTTCAACAATGGCCAAAGGCCTGCCGTAAACGCCGGCGTATCCGTTTCACGGGTTGGTGGAGACGCGCAGATTAAAGCCATGAAAAAGGTTGCAGGAAAAATCAAGCTCGAGCTTGCCCAGTACAGAGAGCTCGCAGCCTTCTCCCAGTTTGGATCCGACCTGGACAAAGACACTCAAATGCGTCTTGCACACGGTGAAAGACTAATGGAAATCTTAAAGCAAAAACAATACGCACCTATGGCCGTTGAGAATCAGGTAATGATAATCTACGCCGTAGTAAACAAATATCTGATGGATGTTCCAGTCAGTGCATTCGCCCGTTGCGAAACAGAGTTCCTGAAATATATGGGGGAACAGCATGCGGAAATCGGTAAAGACATCAAAGCTAAAGGTGTCGTGACTGACGAGATGGAAGAAAAACTCAAATCAGCGATTGAAGCATTCCTTAAGACCTTCGCATACGAGGTGTAAACCGCTAGACAACCTTGTTCCGCTGAAAAGTGGAAAAGAAAGAGAGGTGAAACAGAACATTGGCAGGAATAGGAGCTCAAGACATTAAGCGTAAAATCAGAAGTATAAAGAATACCCAGCAAATAACCCAAGCCATGGAACTTGTATCTACAGCCAAGCTGAAGAGATCAAGAGACAGGCTGGATAAGACCAAGCCGTACTTTGAAACAATTCAGAAGACTATCGAGGATATTTTCTCGAAATCGAAGGATTTGGAACATGTATATGTCACTGAAAGGGAGGTCAAAAAGACCCTCTACATAGTGATTACGGCAGACCGTGGGCTTTGCGGAGGATACAACATAAACGCCATGAAAATGGTTTTAAACCTTCCCGTTGACAAAAGCGGCATTAGTCTTTTGACAATAGGAAACAAGGCAAAGGGCTTTTTCGGAAACAGAGACTACGAAATAACAGAATCCTACACGGGAATCTCCGAGAAGCCTCAATATGCCGACGCAATAAAAGTAGGCAAGAGGGCGATAGAGCTTTTTGAATCCGGTCAAGTAGATGCTGTAAAGCTTGTCTATACCGAATTTGTGAGCACATTAAATCAGGTGCCTAAAACAGTACAACTATTGCCTGTGCCCAAGGGTCAAGCAAAAGACGATGCGGACGAAGAATTTGTCTATATTGACTACGAACCGTCCCACCAAGTGGTTCTGGATTACGTCATACCGAAATTCGTGCAATCCACCATATATGGTGCGCTTGTCGAGTCATCGGCATCCGAACAGGGTGCCAGGAGGGTGGCAATGGAAAACGCTACCGACAATGCGGAAGAGATGCTCGAAAGTTTGACGCTTTCCTTCAACCGGGCCCGTCAGGCTGCAATAACCCAGGAAATCACCGAAATAGTCGGTGCTACCGAGGCGCTTAGCTAAAATAAATCCGAAAGGAGTTGAAACGTTCAATGGAGAAAAATGTAGGAAAAGTTGTACAGATAATCGGAGCCGTACTAGACGTTCGGTTCGAATCCGAACAACTGCCTAAAATACTAAATGCCGTCGTTGTTGAGCAGGGCGACAGGAGAATATTTTCCGAAGTCTTCCAACACTTAGGCGACAATACAGTTAGATGTGTAGCCATGGCCTCTACAGATGGATTGGTTAGAGGTGCCAAGGCAGTCGACACAGGCGCTCCAATAACAGTGCCTGTCGGCAAGGCAACACTCGGAAGACTCTTCAATGTTCTTGGAGAAGTTGTCGACAAAAAAGAAGACGTATCCAGAGAAGTCATGCTTCCGATTCATAGAGAGCCCCCGGCCTTCGACGAGCAGGAGACATCCACAGAGATATTCGAGACAGGCATCAAGGTTGTAGACCTGGTTTGCCCATACGCAAAAGGCGGAAAAATTGGCCTCTTCGGAGGAGCCGGCGTTGGAAAAACAGTTCTAATCCAAGAGCTTATAAACAACATCGCAAAAGAGCACGGAGGACTTTCAGTCTTCGCAGGGGTTGGAGAGCGTACCCGTGAAGGGAATGACCTCTACCATGAAATGACCGATTCAGGAGTTATCGACAAGATGGCAATGGTATTCGGACAGATGAACGAGCCTCCAGGTGCCAGAATGAGAGTTGGACTAACAGGCCTTACCATGGCTGAGTATTTCCGTGACGAAGAGGGAAAAGACGTTCTGCTTTTCATCGACAACATATTCAGATTCACACAAGCGGGATCTGAGGTTTCAGCACTTCTGGGACGTATGCCTAGTGCCGTTGGATACCAGCCGACGCTTGCTACAGACATGGGTACCCTCCAAGAGAGAATAACATCCACAAAAGCCGGCTCAATCACATCGGTTCAAGCCGTTTACGTGCCTGCCGACGACCTGACAGACCCGGCTCCGGCAACAACATTCTCACATCTGGACGCAACAACAGTTCTATCCCGTGAAATATCCAACCTGGGTATTTACCCGGCAGTAGACCCTCTGGATTCATCATCCAGGATACTTGACCCCAACGTAGTAGGGGAAGAGCACTACGCTGTTGCTAGAGAAGTTCAGGAAATACTTCAAAGATACAAAGAACTACAGGACATCATCGCCATACTGGGAATGGATGAGCTTTCAGACGAGGACAAGGTTACCGTTGCAAGAGCTCGTAAAATTCAAAGATTCCTTTCGCAGCCCTTCTCGGTTGCCGAAGCCTTTACAAACCAGCCTGGAAAATACGTAACAATCAAAGAAACCATCCGAGGCTTCAAAGAAATACTCGAAGGCAAGCATGACGATATCCCGGAATCAGCATTCCTTTATGTCGGCACAATAGAAGAAGCCGTCGAAAAGGCAGCGAAAGCAAGCTAAGCCTGATTTGACGCTTCGTTAACGCGGAGGTGAACACATGGCAACCAATTTCCATTTGGAAATAGTGACTCCCTATCGGACCTTCTACGACGGCGACGCTGAAATGGTAATCGTCAAGGCAATAACCGGAGAAATGGGAATCCTTAACGAGCACATGCCTTCAGTCGTTCCTCTCGACATCGGGATTCTGAGAATCAAGGCGAACGGTAAAATCCAATCGGCATCAACAGCCGGGGGATTCGTTACAATCAGTACGGACAAAACCACAATCATAACCGACTGCGCAGAATGGGCAGACGAGATTGATGTGAACCGTGCAGAAAGCGCCTTGGAGCGTGCGCAGCAACGACTTGACAAACGCAACGAGAACATCGATATCGCACGAGCAGAACTGGCCATCAAAAAGGCCTTCAACAGAATCAAACTTGTTGAAGAGAGTGGCAAAAAGAAATAGATTAAGTTAAATGGAAGGGGGGCTATATAGTCGAAAATCGGCTATATAGCCCCCCTTAACATTCACGCTTAAAAATATGTTACAATAAATTAAAGAATGTGCAAATACTGTGCAAATGTTGTATAATAATCACTGGCTATGATATCATAGCAATAGAATGAATAATGAACCGGTGCAATGAGTAACTGGTCTTGAGGAGGATGAGAATTGCCAAAATTTATTGTCGAAAAAAGCGAACCACTCAAAGGAACAGTTAGAATTAGCGGAGCCAAGAATGCAGTATTGCCCGTAATGGCTGCCACCCTTTTGGCCACAGAGCCATGTATCATAGAAGATGTTCCAGGTCTTATGGACGTCAACGTAATGAAGGACGTATTGAGATCCTTTGATTTCGTAATAAACGAAACAGGTCCGGAGTCCATTGAGGTCATACCGGTTGAAATAAAGCAGCAGGAAGCTCCATATGAATTAATTAAAAAGATGAGGGCGTCATTCCTAGTGATGGGACCTCTCCTCGCTATGAAGGGCGTGGCAAGGGTTTCAATGCCCGGAGGCTGCGCAATAGGAGCAAGACCTATAGATCTGCATCTTAAGGGCTTTAAAGCACTTGGCGCAGAGATAGATTTGGGCCACGGATATGTAGAGGCCAGAGCCGAGCGCCTTGTTGGGGACAGAATATATCTCGACTTCCCAAGCGTAGGGGCCACAGAAAACATAATGATGGCCGCATCAATGGCCGAGGGGCAGACAATCATCGAGAATGCAGCAGAGGAGCCGGAAATAATCGACCTAGCAAACTTTCTTAACAAGATGGGGGGCAAAATCAGAGGCGCCGGCACAGACACAATCCGTATTGACGGAGTGGAAAAACTATACGGAACAAGGCATGCAATCATACCCGACCGCATAGAGGCCGGAACATTCATGGTTGCCGCCGCAATCACAAGAGGCGAGATTTTAGTTACAAACGTTTTGCCAGAGCATCTTAAGCCGATAATTGCAAAGCTCAAGGAGACTGGTGTTCAAATAACCGAGTATGAAGACTCCATAAGTGTTAACGCATCCGAGGGTTTGAAACCCATAGACATAAAGACACTTCCATATCCCGGCTTCCCTACAGACATGCAGGCACAGTGCATGGCCCTGCTGGCAGTTTCAGAGGGAACCAGCGTAATAATTGAGAGCGTATTCGAGAACAGGTTCATGCATGTTAGCGAGCTCAACAGAATGGGCGCAAACATCAAGATAGAGGGACATAGCGCAGTAGTTCAAGGCGTAAAAGTCCTCCAGGGCGCCCAAGTAAAAGCAACCGACCTTAGAGCAGGCGCGGCACTGATACTTGCCGGACTGATAGCGGAAGGCACAACCGAAATCGACGAAATTTATCATATACTAAGGGGATACGTCAACATAGACGGAAAGCTAAGGGCCCTTGGGGCAAAAATAAAGACAGTCGAGTAGAAAAATGCTTTGGGCTTTTTCTAAGGCTATAGACAGAATAGAACACATTGAGAGTTGCAATAGATAAATCAACAGGAGGTATGCCATGTTTGGTTTTGGAATGGAAATAGGGATTGATTTAGGAACTGCAAGCGTACTAGTGTATATAAAAGATAAGGGGATAGTACTTCAAGAGCCTTCAGTCGTATCCATAGATATTCAGACGAATGAGATTCTAGCTGTTGGAGTAGAGGCTCGCAAAATGCTTGGAAGAACCCCTGGAAACATACAGGCCATTAGGCCTCTAAAGGACGGAGTAATATCCGACTACGAAATAACAGAGAGAATGCTCAGGTATTTCATCAAGAAAACCTGCGGTAAAAGTCGCCTTTTTAGACCCAAAATCATCGTTTGCGTGCCAAGCGGAGTAACAGGCGTAGAGAAACGCGCCGTTATTGACGCTACCACAGAGGCCGGCGGAGGTAAAACATACCTCATAGAAGAACCAATCGCCGGAGCAATAGGAGCTGGGCTAGACATAACAACCGCCGACGGAAACATGATCATAGACATAGGCGGAGGAACAACAGATATAGCAGTAATATCGCTCGGAGGCATAGTAGTATCGAATTCAATAAAAATCGCCGGCGACAAGTTCGACGACGCCATAATCAAATACATGCGAAAGACCCACAACATACTCCTTGGAGAGCGCACAGCAGAAGAACTTAAAGTAAACATAGGAACAGCCTATCCAAGAAAAGAATCAATAAAAATGGATTGCCGCGGAAGAGACCTCATAACCGGACTTCCCAAGACAATCAGCGTAACCGCTGACGAAATGCTTGAGGCCCTGGCAGACCCTATAAACCTTATCGCCGAGGCAGTGCATGCTGTGCTTGAAAAAACACCACCCGAGCTTGCATCTGACATAAGCACAAAGGGAATAGTCATGACCGGAGGAGGAGCCCTCCTCTATGGCCTCAACAAACTCATAGAAAAACGCACAGGGATTCCCGTTTACGTTGCCGATGATCCCATATCCTGCGTAGCAAAAGGCACAGGGATGTCCCTAAGCCACTTAAAAATCCTAGAAAAGAGCATGATGAGCAATCCTAGACGCAGAAATCGCCGCTACTAAAAAAAAGAACCAAAAAGGGACAGACATTTTCGACTTCTTTTTTTGAATCTTTACTATTTATCAAATGTTGGGGTAGCAAACCATCTTATAAAAAGTTAAATATGGCCTCAAGTGAGAAATCACTTGAGGCTTTTCTTGTATTAATGAAAAGCCTATTGCGAATCGTCAATAGCCCAAAACTGAGTCGCAGTCAAATAAGTAGAAACTTAAAGAAATTGCTTATAAACTTTAGTTAGCTAATTGTTGAATTAATTGGGATAATATGTTTAAAAAGAAGGAAATACCAAAATATAGTCGAAATAAGTAAAAGTATTTATCTATGAGGATTGTATTAATGTCATCAAGATAGGGACGTGGCTATATTCTTGAAAATCAACAAATACATAAGCATATAAAAAGAAGATTCAAGGAGGAGGGAAAAGAAATGATGGCAAGATCTACAAGGAGCATGTCTATACTATTTGTACTTGCAATGCTTATAGCTCTGCTGGTAGCCTTTGCGCCTATGCGACCGGTTTATGCGGAGGATGATTTCCAAGCACCGGTGGTCAACATATCCGCTGAAACAGTAGATGATGGAGGAGCAACTAGTGCATCTGCAATAGTTACTGTCACTGTTGCCGACATGGGTGGATCAGGCATAATCACTGTTTCAGGTGTTGAAAGTTTTACCGTTACATCAAATACAGCGGATTACAAGGAATACACTAATACCTTTACAAACGATGGAAGCTATAGCATAAGCGTAACAGCGGTCGATGGAAAAGGCAATACGGGAAGCGGAACATTTAGCTTTACCATTGACAAAACGAAACCGGATGTAGCAATTTCTTTGCCAAAAAACGAAGGGCGTTTATCTTGGTACAAGACTTGGCCGACTATAACCATTACGGCTTACACGGATGGAACAAATGACATAGTGGATACGAACGCCGTGATAAGCTACGCATATAACCAAACAGATAATCCGGGAACTGTGACAGGAAGCTATACACATCCATTTGTTATCGAAAAGGACGGCACATTTGCATTATCAGCTTCGGCGACGGATGCGGCTGGCAATATTGAAATTGTTGAGAATGGAGTGACATATAAGGTGGATACTACATTTCCCGTAGCCACTATGAGTGTCTTGCCATCCATTACAAAAAACTCAACTCTGACGGTTAGGGGGATGTATGTAGAGGCGAATCTTAGCAACATTAAAATTGGCTTAAACGGAGTAGAGTCGAGATCGATAGGAACCGATAATCCATTCAGCGTTCCTATTAATTTAAAGGAAGGCACAAATGAAATTTATGCAAGGATAGCGGACGAAGCTGGCAACGTCGCATTTACCCCAATACAGACAGTGGTTTTGGATACAATTGCTCCTACGGGAGACGTAAACTACAGCACAGATAATCCGACAAACGAAAGCGTCACAGCAACCTTAAATACAAGTGACGCAAATACCGTGAAAATAACAAGCGAATCCAACACGGATGATCCGGCGGTATACACATTTGCATCGAACGAAAGCTTTACATTTAACTTCGTGGACGCAGCAGGCAACCCCGGTAGCGCAATAGCAAAAGTGGATTGGATCGATACTGAAACACCTTTCGCGCCGACAATAAGCACAGAGCAGCAAACATTGAACTCAGATAGCATTGCAATAGAAGGAATGGCGGAAGCTGGAAGCACAATAACCATCGGTGGTGGAATGGAAGTGTCGACTGGAAGAGCAGATGGAGGAACATTTTCAATTATAGTAGCCATTAAGCAAGACGCAGTAAACACTTTGTCAATCACCGCAACAGATTCGGCGGGCAACGTGAGCGAACCAGCGACAGTTGCCATAACAGAAGACAGCACGGCTCCGGATATTATCATGAACGGAATTGCGAGTACCAAGGTGGAAGCTCTTTCAAACTATATCGACCGCGGCGCTACGGCAACAGACGCAGTCGACGGAGCGGTTGCGGTAACAAGCGAATCATCGGTTGACACATCGGTTCTTGCAACATATACAGTCACATACAGAGCTGTTGATTCTTCGGGCAACCTGGCAACAGCAAGAAGATCGGTCGAGGTAGTAGACACTATTGCTCCGATTATCACCCTTGTTGGGGCTAATTCAGTAACAGTGGAACTTGGAGCGGATTATACCGAATCGGGCTCGAGCGCAACAGACGCAGTCAACGGAGCGGTTGTGGTCACAAGCGAATCATCGGTCGACACGTCGGCGACTGGGACATATACAGTGACCTATAGCGCTATCGATGCTTCAGGCAATAGGGCTACAGCAAACAGAACAGTAATAGTTGTGGATACGGTCGCTCCGATAGGAAGCATAAGTTACAGCACTACTCAGACGACAAATGGAAGGGTCACGGCAACACTGACAACAAAGGATACAAATACCGTGATAATAACAAGCATATCCAACACTGATAATCCTGCGGCATACACATTCACAAGCAACGGATCATTCACATTCAGATTCATAGACGCCGCAGGCAATGAGGGAAACGTAGTTGCTGAGGTGTCGTGTATAGACAAGAAAGCGCCTGAATCTCCACTCATATCTACCGACCCCGAAAACGGCATATCCAGAAATTCTGTTGAAATACTTTTATCACAGGAAAGAGATACAGACATCGCTTACATTGATTATAGGATACTAACAAGCTCCGAATCGGCATGGATTCCCTATGATAAACCTTTTGAGATTTCAGAAAAAGGGACATGGATTCTGGAAGCCAGGGCCTGGGACAAAGCTGGAAACAAAAGCGAATCGTCCATAAGGGAACTGATCTTAAAAAATGCGCGGAGACGGGAAATAGAACCCTCATCCCAAGCCGTAAGCAGGATGGACATAAATTTAGCCTACGTGCTGCCGTCTGGAACGATACTGGACATTGAAAGAATAGTTACCCCATACGACGAGTTTGGGAACATCATCGCCAACAAAAGTTTTACCTTTGAAAGTTCCGATAGCAATGTACTTGAAATATTAAGCGACGGAAGCATAATCTCAAAAAATCCGGGAAGCGTTTACTTGACCTCAACTGACATAGGCACCGGAGAGACATACGCAATCCCTATAGTCATCGAAGCAGCAGCGGGAAACGGAAATATATTCATGACAGACATCGAAAACCACTGGGCGAAAGATGCCATAGATGAGTTTTGTAAAGAAGGCTTTATTAGAGGATACAAAGATGGTACATTCAGGCCTGAAAACGAAATCACCATAGAAGAATGCATCGCCGTTTTGGAAAGAATCAGGCTTTGCGGCTTCGAATTGGATTATGCTCCCAGAAAAAGCGATATCCCGAAAATTTCAGCGGGAGATTGGAGCCTCTGCTATGACCTTTCTTCCTTAAGCAGAATGGATGTCGATATCCTTAGGGATGCATTCGGAGATGACTTGTTACTCAGCCGACCAATCACAAGGGGAGAGGCCGCTTTGCTCTTTGATCAAAGCGAAGACTGGGATAATCCGGATCAATGTGCCGAGTGTCCATTAATGGATATAAAAAACAACAGATTCATAGAATCAATCAATAAAGCCTACACCAGGGGACTCGTCACAGGATATCCCGATGGAAGCTTCAGACCCGAAGCATCAATAACCCGCGCAGAGATGACAACCCTATTTTCCCGCTTTATAGACTCGCTATAACGCAGAAAGAACTAAAAAGGGACAGACATTTTTGACTTCATACAAATAATCCCATTTAACACAAGGGAATTCTTTATAAAATTGAAAAATCATATTGAATTAACCGGATATCCAAACGCATAATGGACGAAAATATGACTTGGAAGGGGAAACTTCATGAGGACAAAGCGTGTAATCAGCACAACGGACATATATCATGTAATGGCTAGAGGAAACGGCAAGCAGGAAATTTTTCTCGACGAGACGGATAACAGATATTTTCTGAAGTTGCTAATTGAAGCAAAAAATGCGAACGAGGCCCAAATTTATGCTTATTGCCTTATGGGCAACCATTACCACCTGCTGATAAAATGCAAGGCGCTGCCCGAATTTTGCAAAGAGGTTAATCAAACCTATGCACATTACTTCAATGCAAAAAATAGAACAGTAGGACACGTTTTTCAAAGCCGTTACAAGAGTTTCCCTGTGGATAATGGGGATTACTTGCTTTGCGCTCTTAGGTATATCCACAGGAATCCGGTTAAGGCAGGCATGGCGGAAAGCCCCTTGGATTACTTTTGGTCTAGCTATAAGGACTATCTATCAGGCGAAGGTCTTACAAGCACTTATCCAATATTGAAGCTATTTGATTCAAATCTTGCGAAAGCGCGCAGATTGTTCAAGTCTTTTTCGCAAAAGGATGATGGATTTGATTTTGAATCTTCGCAGGCGCAGGAACATTTTGAGGATTATAGGAAAGGCGAAAATATAGTAAAGAATTGGCCGATAAAAAGCGATAAGCCATGTGATGAAGAGCTAAAAGCCATGAATTTAGCTCTTTCCAAGGAAACTGTATTGTCGGGTAAAGAAATTTTCAAAGTCTTAGGGATCAGCCAAACCAAATATTATACGAAGATAGCAAAAAAGAAGTCGAAAATGTCTGTCCCTTTTTAGTTCTTTTAATGGGAAATAAATACATAAGCTTTCCATATTGGAGTATATCTGATAAAATTTAATCATTGATTTAAAACTTTTGAGAGGACGAGCCTATGAACCCCATGTTTTTTAGGAAAGCAATAATATTTATACTGCTGGCAATTGTGGTTTTAATAGGCCCGATTGAGGCTTCCGCCATTGAAAATGAAGGCGAATTCGATGATTTTTTCGATAATTACAAATCGATAATGCTGATAATTGATGTGGAATCCGGAAATATAGTGGAAGCAAATCAGGCCGCTGCGGACTTTTACGGGTATAAGCAAATAGAGCTGACTTCGATGAAAATACAGGATATTAATCAGCTGACGACCGAGGAAACTGCGGCAGAAATGAAGGCTGCCTTCGAGGAGGATCGAAACTATTTTCTCTTTAACCACAAGCTTGCATCGGGAGAAATAAGAAACGTTGAGGTTTATTCATACCCCCTGCAGATTGACGGACGAAATCAACTTTACTCCATAATACATGACGTCACTGAAAAAACCATGCTTCAAAAAGCCTTGGACGCTAGAAACCGCAACATGGCAATTTGGGGAGCAATCTTTATTATTGCTCAGGCGGGCGTTATTTTCTTGCTATGGAAGAGCATAAGGAAAAATAAACGGATTCAGGCAGAGCTTGCAAAGACCAAGGAGCAGTATAAATCCCTCTTTGACAACATGGAGGAAGGCTTTGCTTTGCATGAAATAATAACAGATGAAAGTGGAGCTCCAATCGATTACAGATTCATAAATGTAAACGACGCCTTCAAGGAATCAACCGGGCTTAAAGATGTAGAGGGCAAGACAATCAAGGAGCTCATTCCAGAAACGGAAAGCACGTGGATTAGAAAGTATGGTAGTGTTGCATTAACTGGTGAAACTATAAGGTTTGAGAGTTTTTCTGAAGAAATCGGGAAGAATTACAGCATAGTTGCATTTTCTCCGGCAAAGAATCAATTTGCCACAGTATTCTTTGATATAACCAAAAGGGTTAAAGCTGAACGCGCCCTTGCTGCGGAAAAGGAGCGTCTAAGAACCACTCTTCTTTCTGTTGGCGATGGAGTCATAGTAACCGATGTAGATGGATGCATTGAATACATCAATATAGCAGCCGAAGAAATTACGGGCAGGCTTCATGACGATATCAAGGGTAAAAGCTTCAGAGATGTGTTTGAAATTGTTGATAAAAGGGATGGCAAAACTCAAAAATTCCCGGTTGATGATGTGCTTGATACAAGGGTTGCAATAGATTGGACAGAGCATTCGTGTCTTGTTCTGCAAGGCGAAAACTGCATAGAGATAACGCTTTCGGCGGCTCCGATAATAGGCGAAAAAGGGGTTATGGAAGGGGTTGTGCTGGTATTTAAAGATATTAGTGATGAAAGCAGGCGCCGTGATGAAATAGAATTTATGAGCTATCACGATTTTCTCACAAATCTCTACAACAGAAGATTCTTCGAGGAGGAGCTTGCCCGGCTCGACACAAAACGCAATCTTCCCCTATCGATTATATATGCAGATGTAAACGGTTTGAAGATTGTAAATGATGCATTCGGTCATGAATATGGAGACAAGCTATTGACCGAAACGGCTAAAATACTCCGTGAATTCTGCAGAGCTGACGACATAATAGCCAGGGTGGGAGGGGACGAGTTTGCGATACTTCTTCCTTCTACATCCTCTGAAATGGCAAAAAGCTTGGTTGAACGCATACAAAATGCCATAAAGACCGTGAAAATGCCAACAGGAGAATTGTCGGTTGCCATAGGTTGGGATACAAAGGTTGACGAAAGCCAAAAGGTAAGCGATATTCTTAGGTTGTCTGAGAATAACATGTACAAGCGCAAACTAAAGGAAACCGGAAAAGCAAGAACCGAAATCGTAGAAGAGGTAATGAACACGCTATATGAAAATGTTGATTACCAGAAGGAGCATTCAAAGAGAGTATCTACGGTTTGCGGCAAGATAGGAGAGGAGCTGAAGCTCTCCGAGAAGGAAATAGACGAGCTCGAAATTCTTGGCATCTTACACGACATTGGAATGATAGGAGTAAGAAAGGAAATACAAGACAAGGTAGGCAATCTTACAGAGGAAGAGTGGATAGAAATAAAGCGCCATCCCATAATCGGCAGAAGAATCTTCATGTCCGTTGGTAAGTTGGCTGAACTTTCGGGTGTTGTATTGGCCCATCACGAAAGATGGGACGGAAAGGGCTATCCAAACGGCCTGCTTGGAAAAGAAATACCGTTTTATTCTAGAATACTGGCAATAGCAGATGCATATGAGTCGATGACAGGAAAAAGAGAATACAGGAAATCCATGGGTAAAGAAGAGGCTATCGAGGAGATAAGGAAGAATGCGGGAATTCAATTTGATCCATATATAGTCGAAGTATTCCTGGATTATTTATCGAGAAACCAAGACGAACCTTTGCTTTAAAGCAATCAAGAAACAAACAAGTCATCAGAACAAGAATGCAAAAGAGGCAATCATATATATTGATTGCTTCTTTTTTTATGGTAAAAATTTATAGCCAAAGAGACACACGGTTCTCTTGTGGTCCGGTTTTAAGTTTTTTTAATGTATCCGTACACCTTTATGAGCTCGGTCTTGTTTTCAATATCGAGCTTTCGGTATATGTTGCCGCAATGCTTCTTGAGAGTGTTGGGACTGATGTTCATGTGCTCGGCAATTTCTTTGCTTTTCAAGTTTTCCAGCAGAAGCAGGAAAACCTCTTTTTCTCTATGGGTTAGATGTTCTAGGTGTGTCGATTCGAAAGTGGATATGTCATTTTTGAGGTCGTTGGGGATCATCTGTGTGAAAACCAGTACCCCAAGAAGCGGAATAAGACCTATGAACGCGATGTGTGGAGACGGAAAGACTTTTTCTATAAGCATAAATATAGCGCTGCCAATAGATGTTCCCATAAGAAAGGTGGCAATTGTCGAGCTGAAATAGAATGGGTTGCGGTTTATTCTGGAAATATCCGACGCAAATATCCATACGAAGGAGTTCATGAAGGCCCAGCCTGCTTGAAGCAGTGTCTGGATTACAAGATAGTTCCAAGTTCTAAGCTCAAATATATGGAAGAGAAAGGAAAATCCGAGCAGGCTTATTCCTGTCCAAAGAAGCGCTTTTACGCCTATTTTTCTATGTGTCCAATATGCAAAAGGCAAGGCGACAAGGAATGGAAGCACATTGTAATACCTCTCGAACAAAGCAAACTGCGCAATCCTTGGATATATACCCGAGTATGTGATGCCTGCAGATATGTATATCAGGAAAACGGGGAAAAGATACTTTAATGGAGGCAAATTCATAGGTTTTGGATTTTTTGCAACAGACTCGAAGCTTTTTCCAAGCATTGAAAAAAGAAGCGCGAAGCCTGCCGCCGGAAATAAAATGCCTATCGATTTTGCAAGGACCGGCGATATGGCGTTGAATATGTAGAGCGCAGTGTATGAGAAAAAGAGAATGGCAGTGAAGAAATTTCCATAGGAAACATCGATTTGCGTTGACAGATATTCAAAAGTCCAAACGAGAATTACTCTGGCTGTAAAAAGACCGGTGAAAATCATTGTCAATCCTCTAGCCAATGAGCCAAGAGCCGGGAAAAGAATTATAAGGATAATTGCAGCTATGCTGAAAAATTTCCAAAACATTCCGCCGAAATTGTTTGTAAATTTCGGTAATAAAAAAATGCTTGCAGAAAATGTAAACAGAAAGAGGGTTGAAAGCATAAGTCCGCTTTCTTGATTCGTATAGAGACCCAGAACTGGTCCATAGGCAGGAAAAATCAGTATGGAGCTGTAACTGATTACCATTAGCAGTATTAGCTTGTATTCGATTTTTTTCGACATACTAAATTTCATAAAATCACATCTTTTTCTAGAATTACAACACTTGGAATATAAATGGTACCTAGGGGTTATTGCGTATATTCTATCATAAAAATATAATGGGTGTAATATATTTTAAAATTAGGGGAGGTGTGTTTTGCAGTTGTCGAAAAAGCTCGGAAAAGTTATTATTTGACATTAAAACTGAATCGTATAGAAGAGCGCTGGTGAAAGCGAAAAACTACAAACAGAACTCAAAAAGATTTTAGGATAGAGAATTGATTAGATAAAAGTAAAAAAGGAGGAGTTAAGGAAATGATGGTAAAACCTACACGAAAATTATCTTTGTTCTTAGTTTTTGCAATAATACTAGCCCAGTTTGCCGCGTTTGGAGCACTGGAATCAGTTTATGCGGACGCGAATTCGGACACGGCAAATCACTGGGCAAAAAACCGTATTGAAAAATTTGTCGAGGAGGGGATTCTAAGCGGCTATCCCGACGGAACATTCAAGCCCGATGCATCCATGACACGGGCTGAATTCGCATCGGTGGTCAACAAGACCTTTGGTTTCTACGAAACAGATGGAGCTGGAACCTTCAGCGATGTTTCCGAATCCGACTGGTATTTCCCACAGGCAATGAAAGCATCCGCCGCCGGATTCATGTCCGGCTATCCTGACGGAAGCTTCAAACCTCAAAACCGCATCAGCCGCCAGGAAGTCGCGGCGGTTCTGGTCAAGTTGCTGCAGATCAAGCAGATCACCAACCGAACCCTTACCCAAGCCTACTCAGACTATTCTTCCATGGCCGACTGGAGCAAGAGCTACATAGAGACGGTAATGAACAAGGGCTTCATGAATGGCTATCCGGACGGCACCTTCGGACCGGCAAAAGACATCACAAGAGCGGAAGCGGTAACCCTGCTGGACAATGTTTCAGGTGCCATGTACCGCCAAGCGGGCGTCTACGGGCCGGATGAAGGCAAGCAGACAGCCGCTGGGAATGTTCTGGTGACAGCCGGCGGTACGACTCTGCGGAATATGGTTATCGAAGGCGATTTGATCATAGGCGCCGGCGTTGGAGATGGAGAAGTAACCTTGGACGGCGTGACCGTCAAGGGTTCCACCTACGTACAGGGCGGCGGAGAGAATTCAATAATCTTAAACAACACTACCCTCGGGGAAGTTATTATATATAAAGTGGGCGGCAAAATCCGCATCCTGGCTACGGGAGATACCCTAGTGGGCGACGTGACCATGGTTTCCAGCGTCAAGCTTCAGGAAGACGGCCTTACAGGCGCCGGATTCGGAAACATAGAGATAATAACCTTGAAACCTGGAGAGACCATCGAGCTCGAAGGCGATTTTGAGGAAGTATCAATAGAAACCGAGATTGAGATGGCCGTCACTGGCGATACCACAATCGGAAGATTGACAGTAGCGACCACTGCACCGGATACCAAAGTTTCCATGGAGGAAGGGACCAGCATAGGGACCCTCAAAATCGAAGCCGCGGCGGAAGTCACCGGCACCGGTAGCATCGTGACTGCCGAGGTCAACGCCGTCGGCGTAAGCATGGAGCAGGAGCCTGAGGAGCTTATCCTCGGCGAAGACCTTGAAAGCGAAGTTATTGGCGGCGTAACCGTCGTACAGGAAATTACCGTCACCTACAGCGGCGGAGGCGGTGGTGGAGGCGGAACAGTAGCGACTCCTACAGTTGAGTCGGTCTCCTCAAGCGTGCCTTCCGGCAGTGTTTCCTATGGATCAGAAATCGTTCTGACCACGGCCACCGATGGAGCAACAATATATTTCACGACAGATGGCAGCGTCCCCGGCGTTTCAAACGGAACGGCATATACATCCGCCATCGTCTTGACGGATAGCACAACCCTAAAAGCCGTGGCGGTCAAGAGCGGCTACAATAACAGCCCTGTGGCGACCTTCGAATACGTGGTTGAAAGCTATCTGGGATTCACCTATTCCTACGAGACTGTTCTGGACGGATATGCCGAAGTGACCGGACAGGCCCAGGGCGAGTACCTGAGCTTCATCGATTCGGGAATCCTTGTCCCAGGTTCGTTGACCCTTGCTATCGAAACCTCGGGAGGAGTCCTGGCGAGCGAAACCTATGAATTGACACAGGACGACATCGATTCTAAGACGGTTGACGGAGACGTCTCTACAATAATAAGCGATGCCTTGGCGCCGCTGTTTGCCGATGATTTTTCTGCAACCAACTGGAACATTTCAAGCGACAACGGAAGCATCGTCCTCGAGAAGACGGTAGAGGAAGCAGGCGAAACGGTAACATTCACCCTAACGACGGCTACCGGCGTTACGGCCGTCCGTGAGGACAGCATAGCTGGCATTGCCAGTGTAAATGGCCAGAATCAGATTGTGGAATTTACATTGTTAGGCACAGAGGCCAACAACTATAAGGCTGCAAGTACGGGGAATATACAAATAAGCTTCGATGATGGGACGAATGACTTAAGCTCCAAAACCCAGGTTTTGGCTAATATAACCCCAGACACTGCTCTTGTTTTATCCTATATCAATGGATTGAATTCATTGGCGGGGTGGAGCGTTTCCACAGTTCCGCTTGAACCAAAGAAGATTGCATTTACAAGAGACATAAAGGCGGCAAATATTTCCCCGGAAATAATTTTGGAGGTAACAGCAGTCAAAGCTACGACAGCCCAAGCAGATTCTGTCTTTGACGGGGACGCTTTTGTCAAAATGAACGAAGCCGTCGCCATCAACCCGGTTCCAGAGGGCTACAAGGCTAGATTCTCCGATTCCGAATATATATGGGGTTCTGATTTTGCCTTGGCAGGCGATACGGAACTCACGCCGGTTAGCCGGGAAGGAGTCTATTACCTTTACATGGTTGCGGACGATACCGGTATGCCCGAGATCAGGACCCGAGGGACCTACACGGTTACTGTGGATGACACGGCGCCTGTCGGGAACGTGTCCTATTCAACCGGGACCCTGACCAACGGCAACGTTGCGGCGACCCTGTCCGTTGAGGACACTACCCCGGTGACTGTCACCAACAATGGCGGTTCGAGCACCTATTCCTTCACTGAAAACGGTAGCTTTACCTTCACCTTTGCCGATGCGGCCGGCAACACGAGCAGCGCCACCGCAAGCGTGGACTGGATTGACAAGACCGCTCCGGCGGCTCCGGTCATTTCCGCCGATCCCTCCAGCATTACCAAGGAATCAGTCAGCCTTAGCCTGTCAGGAATAGAACAAGGGGCTCTGGCATACATCAGTACAGACGGCACGACCTTCAGCCTTTACGAGGGCGCCTTTAACGTGAGCGACAACGACACAACAGTCACTGCCTACCAGACCGACGTGGCTGGCAATGACAGCGAAAATTCCAGCCTGCTTATCGACTGGATTGACAAGGACGCCCCCGCGGCACCCTCCATAACTGCTGTGCCGAACTCTTCCACCAATGGGTTGGTTAGTGTGAGCCTGTCCGGCATCGAGGCTGGCGCCAGCGCCTACGTCAGCACCGACGGAGCCAACTTCAGTCTCTACGATAGCGCATTCGACGTGGAAGACAACGACACAACCGTCACTGCCTACCAGACCGACGCGGCCGGCAACGACAGCGAAAATTCCAGCCTGCTCATCGACTGGATTGACAAGAGCGCTCCGACGGCACCAGTCATAAACACTCAGGAAGAAACCCTTAATGCGGCAAGCATTACTATAGAAGGAACAGCAGAAGCAGGAAGCACCGTTTCCATTACCGGCGGAGCAAATCCGGCAAGCGGAACAGCGGATGAAACGACAGGCGCTTTTGCCATAAGCGTTTCACTGACGCAAAACGCTATTAACAGTCTTTCGGTTAAGGCAACCGATTTTGCGGGCAACGAGAGCATCGCGGCAACAATATCTATCACAGAGGACAGCACGTCTCCGGTCATTACCCTGACCGGTGGGAACGTCACCGTGGGCTTAAGTAGCACTTGGAGCGATCCGGGCTACAGCGCCACGGACAACTTTGGCGGCGACCTGACAGCAAGCGTATCGGTCGGAGGGGACACGGTCGACACCTCAAGCGCGGGCGAATACACAATCACCTACGATGTATCCGACGCCGCAGGAAACGCGGCGGAGCAAAAGACTAGAACTGTTACAGTCGAGGACATGAGTGGCATGAGCCTTTCGGTCGAATCGGGAACCTTTTATCCCTATGATACCCGTGACTTGACCATTACAGGTGCAATGGGTGCTGACGGTGAGCCGATTACCGGATCGGTTTCGGTAAACATATCCAGCGACAGCCAGACCATGATTGGAGGAGAAGACTCCCAGACAGTCATTTTTGATGCTTCAGGCAACGGAACGGCTTCCCTGACCTTGACGGCTGAAGTTACCCACACGATTACAGTTTCACTTGCTGGGGTTACAG
>CAZTZB010000020.1:22891-24649 GCA_964617505.1 uncultured Peptostreptococcaceae bacterium
CACCCAGTCGGTTATAGGATCCGAAAACCCGCAGACAGTAACATTCGATGCGTCCGGCAACGGAACCGTCCATGCAACCCTATCCACTGAAGGCATGCACACATTGACGGTAACGGTTCCAGGAGTTACCGATTCTGAAACGATTTCGGCACTGGTGTCGATACCGGTTCTTTCCGAGGGAGGAACCACGGTCGACGGAACAACCCAGGCCGATAATTTCAGCATCATAGCCAACCAAACTGGCGGTGTCGCCAATGCATACTACATCTACGCAAAGGTGGACGGCGAAAGCGTTCTCGATACGGTTGGATTCGTACTTAAGAGCGGCGATGAAACAAGCGTTGTCCTTCCCATAGATTTCAGCAAGCTTTCCGGCGGGGAGAATACCATAACCGTTTCCGGCCGTTACTCCATGTTTGAGTCCATAGTCACCACCACCTTTGATGTAACTGTCACGGCTGACAAGTCCTTCATGGACCTGAGCGCGCCAGATACCGCCATGCCCGGCGAAAGCTTTGCTTTTGCAATTGACAGCGCGGTTGACGGCATTGGTGAACTCCTTTCAGGAAATAAGCTTGTTACCATCGAAACCGACAATACAGATGAGGGTACGAATGGATTGCTCTATGATGGAACCCTTGAATTCATCAACGGGTCATCCGGCACCGAGCTTACCCTGACTCAACCTGGAATGCAGAATCTCCTTGTAACGGTTGAAGGCATCACCGAACCCGAAGACATAGGCATCGCCGTTCTTGGAGAGGCTCCGGTAGGGACTTTGCTTGATGCGGGCGCCGGCACTTTCGATGGCAGCGATTTCATCGGAGTGGTTTATACAGATAGTACAAATCTATTTTTCGCGAAATATACTGACGGCGTTTGGTATCCTGGAACGCAACTTGCTTCGGTTACCAACGGAAAAGTCGAGATTGGGATTGATGGATTTGTGCATGTAGCCTACAAGGGAGCGGATAACTACCTTTATCATATGGTGACGGACGGAAGCGGAAGCTTTGGCAGTCAAACTGTCCTAAGCGAAGACACAATCACCGATTATGATTTGTCGGTAGACGGAGTCGGAAACGCCCATTTGGTTTATTCCATAGCCCATGGCGAATTAGACGCAGACAACGATAGCTATACGGAAATAATGTACACAACAAATGCCGGCGGAACCTTCGTAAGAAGCGAAATCTATGACGGTTGGTACTATTATGATGGATCCGGCAGAACGGGAAGATATTATACGAATCCGGTAGTTACTATTGGGGAGGCAGGAACGCTTTATATCGGAACCAAGTACCAAGCAGTGGATGGAGGAATGGGCTGGACAGATAATTATTCTTACGCCCTCATGAAGTCATCCGCATTCGTTGCTGATGAATCCTTGGTGAACTTCCACATTGTGACCTCTATCGTAGAGAACATGCCGGGACAGGTCTACGCCCTCTGCAAGGGCGGTGGCACCCTGGCTACAGTAGACGACAGTGGCTTCACGGACTTGGGCGTTATCGGTAGCGGAACAGGATTTTCACTTGGGCTCCTTGAGACCAATGCGGCAGTTACCGCCTACAGGAATGCAGATGGAAATCTTGTAACTACAATTCACAGCGGGGGAAATAATGCTTCAATCCATGATGTCATAGTGAAAAGCGGTACGAATACAGCAATAGTAGATTCGGAAGAAGGATTGAAAGTTGTTTACACTGGCGCCGACGGAAAACTTGCAATAGTAGAAATTACTATTCCCGAGGAGGA
>CAZTZB010000021.1:0-24515 GCA_964617505.1 uncultured Peptostreptococcaceae bacterium
GATGAGGTTACCACTTATACACATCATCTTGGTGCTTATAAAGCTGATCTTGCAGATGAATACGAGGATATTTTTTTAGAAGGGATTGCAGATACACTGATAACTCCCATAACTGTAAATTATGAATTTGACCCTGCTTTAGGAAATAGTTTCGATGAAAGCAATCCCATAAAAGTCGAAATTACTTCACCTGTAACCTTTGATATAGATAATATCTCTGATGATGGAAGCATAAAGATAAAGGTCTCTGGCTTTTACAATGGTTTACAACGTAATATCTTGCTTGACTACAAGATACATGTGCCGCAATATACATTTAAGGGCAAGGAAGCAGGGCCATATATTTTGTATGACGGATACGATGTAAGAGGCAACACTACTCCAGGGCTTGATCTTGTTTCATGGAAAGAAAGCAATATAAATGAATAGACTTAATTCAAAAAGCCGGTTAACGGCTTTTTGTTAATTGAAAGAGAACATTGTCAAATATGAAATTACCATTGCATTGGAGGAAAAGTATGCATAGCAGAATATCCATAATAAAAAATCAAATCAGTCTTGCTTCAAGTGAAGGACTTCTGCTTTTTAAACCTGTAAACATGAAATACTACGCATCCTTCACCGGCACTTCGGGTTTCATATATTCAGATTCTGAGGGTGATTGCTTTTTTACGGATTCAAGATATATGGAGCAGGCAAAGAAGCAGTGCAAGGGATTTGAAGTGCTTGAAATATCAAAGCATCATTCGATTTTTGATTTTCTTGAAAGCAAGGCCTTAGAACGGCTATACGTTGAAGAAAATCACGTCACCATGGCATTCCATAGCAAACTGAATAAAAGCCTCGGAAATACCCCTATAATCGGCCTGGATACCTTTATTGCGAATCAAAGAATGATAAAGGATGCAACTGAGATTGAAAAAATTTCGAGAGCGGCAAAAATTGCGGACAAGGCATTTTCTCACATTATCGAATTTATCAAACCGGGACTTTCGGAAAAAGAGATTGCGCTAGAGCTTGAATTTTATATGCGGAGCAGTGGCGCCGATTCCTTGTCATTTGAAACAATAGTTGCAAGCGGCGTTCGTTCCTCAATGCCCCACGGTGCTCCCACAGATAAAAAGCTTAAACAAGGTGAATTCATAACGATGGATTTCGGATGCATGGTTGAAGGATACTGCTCCGATATGACGAGAACCATCCATTTGGGTCCTGCGAGCGAGGAAGAAAAGAAGGTATACGCGCTTGTTCTAAAAGCCCAAAAAGAGGCTATGAAAGCTATTAAAGAAGGCATGTCTTGTCTTTCTGTTGACAAGATAGCCAGAGATATTATAATGGAGAATGGATATGGGGAATATTTCGGTCATGGGCTTGGGCATGGAGTGGGTCTTGAAATACATGAGGAACCCTTTCTTTCGCCTTCAGGCGATAAAACGCTTAGAGCAGGGATGCTTGTAACGGATGAGCCTGGCATATATATACCGGGAAAGTTTGGAGTCCGCATAGAGGACCTTCTTCTAGTAAGAAAGAAGGGGTGCGATGTGCTTTCTAATTCTCAAAAAGAACTGATTGAAATATGAAATTTGGGCAATTTATAGTATAATGGTTCTAGTAAATACAACATGGAGGTATAGTAATGGTTTCAGCAGGTGATTTTAGAAAAGGTGTTACTTTCGAAATTGACGGAGAGCCCTTCGTCGTAATAGATTTTCAACATGTAAAGCCGGGTAAGGGGGCTGCATTTGTAAGAACCAAATATAAAAGCCTTAAATCCGGAGCTACAAGGGAGCAGGCATTTAATCCTAGTGAAAAGTTTCCGAAGGCTCATATAGAAACAAAGGAAATGCAATACCTATATAGCGACGGGGATCTATACTATTTTATGGATAATGAAACATTCGAACAAATACCACTTGAGGCTGACCTCGTGGAAAACGCAATTAAATACCTTAAAGAAACTGACAACGGAACGCTTAGGTTTTATAAGGGCAAGTGCTTCCAAGTGGATGCACCGAATTTCGTAGAGCTTGAGGTTACGGAAACCGAGCCCGGAATAAAGGGTGATACGGCATCAAATGTAACAAAGCGGGCTGTTTGTGAAACAGGAGCTGAAATACTGGTACCGCTTTTTATCAATGAAGGCGATTCAGTGAGAATAGATACAAGAACAGGCGATTATCTTTCCCGGGTATAAACCAGGCGATGAATACAAAAGGAGGGCGACATGAACAATATGAATGAAAAGGTTGCATATTTAAAGGGTCTCATGGAAGGTATGGCTGTTGATACAAAAACCAACGAAGGAAAATTATTTGAAAAAATTATTGATATTCTTGAAGATCTTGCACATGAAATAGAATATGTTAATGAAGATCTTGATGACATGGAGGAATACCTCGATGCAATGGATGATGATTTGACAGATTTAGAGGACGATGTTTACGATTTAGAAGATGAATACGACGATGACGATGAAGACGATGAATTCTACGAAGTGGAATGTCCGGCTTGCGATGAGGTTTTCTATTTGGACGAATCGGACCTTGTTTTCGATGAAGATGGTTTTACTAAAGTTTCTTGCCCAAGTTGCGGGGAAGTAATAATTATAAATGAAGAGATGGACTGCTTCACTGAGGACGATGAAGATGAAGTAGATGAAACGGAAGTTTAGACTGTTTGGAGGCAAATAAATGGAAGATAAACGTCAACTTGACAAGTTGGAATATGGTGAAGTAAATATTTCAAATGAAGTCATAGGCATTATTGCAGGGCTTGCAGCTAAAGAAGTAAGCGGTGTTGTAGGAATGAATAGCAGCATAGGAGTTGAAATATCGGAAATTTTTGGTAAAAAGATTTACAATAAAGGCGTTAAGATTGAAATAGATAACGATAATGCCATTACTGTAAACCTTAATCTGGTAATTGACTATGGCATTGTTATTTCTGAAATTTGTTCAAAGATACAAAAAAATGTAAAAAAATCTATTGAAACAATGACGGAAATGGAAGTATTAGCCATTAACATCAACATACAGGGAATAAAACAAGATGTGGAGTAATTCTTTTTTTACAATGAAACAAATGATTGATATTTGTCTAAGAACTAACCTTGGTTAGTTCTTATTCGTTAAATCAGGGAGGCGTTATGAATAGAAAGCAGGAAAGAGAAGCCTTGCTAAAGCTTCTCTTTGAAATAGATCTAAATAGCGATTCGAATGCAATTGAGCAATACTCCGGAAACGATTTCATAGAAGGACTTTTCAAGGATGTATTTGCAAATATCGAAAAAATCGACTCCATAATCACCAAACACCTTAAAGACTGGTCAATAGAAAGACTGCCTGCAATCGACAGGTCGATTTTAAGAATAGCCTTGGCTGAAATTCTATGCCGAGAGGAAATACCCTTGTCGGTTTCCATAAATGAGGCGGTTGAGTTAGCCAAGAAATTTAGCGATGACAAGTCTGCTAAATTTATAAATGGGCTTTTAGGAAATCTGCAAGATGAAAACCTATAGTCTCGGAATCGATACCAGCTGCTATACAACTTCATTGGCTCTTGTTGATAGAGATGGAAATGTGGTTATTGATGAAAGAATTCCACTTTGTGTTAAGGAGGGGCAGAAGGGTCTAAGACAATCCGAGGCCTTTTATCAGCATGTATTGAACCTTCCGGAGCTTTTCATTAAAGTTTCAAAATACCTTGATTTGATAGAAATCATTTCTGTAAGCGAAAAACCCAGAAATAACCCTGATTCATACATGCCTGTTTTTAACGCAGGCACTTCCTTTGCCAAGGCGGTGTCAAATTTGCTTGTCTTGCCCATTAATTATTGTTCGCATCAAGAAGGACATATTTATTCGGTAATGAAGGAAGCAGGTATAGACGACGATATTCCTTTCTTTGTTGTTCATCTTTCCGGAGGAACGGCTGAAATAATGAACATTTCTTTTGATGGAAAAAGAATTAAATCAACAATAGTTGGAGCTTCTTTGGACATAACTGCCGGTCAGCTTATTGATAGACTTGGAGTAATGCTGGGCTACGGTTTTCCTGCAGGCAAGGCGCTTGACGCCCTTGTCTGTGAAGGCAATGACAAATCAGCATACCGCACATCGGTAAAAAACGGCTATTTCAATCTTTCCGGAGTAGAAAACATGTTTAAAAAGGACCTTGTTGATGGTGTTCCTCCTATTGAAATAATTGTAAAAACCTTTAATTGCATAGCAAACACTCTTTTGGAAGCATTTTCGCAGCTGGGTATTTCAAATAGAGTTATTCTAATGACAGGAGGCGTTTCTGCGAGCCGCTTTCTTAAAAAAACATTATCGCGCGAGCTAAAATCGATCCGATTTGGACCTTCTTGCCTTTGCACAGACAATGCGGTGGGCCTTGCCCGAATGGGAATAGGGTTGTTAGGAGTCAAGTCAAAATGAAAATGAAAACACTTAGCGTCTCAGAAGTAAATCGATATATGAAACGCTTGCTTCAGGCTGATCCTCTGCTTAACCACCTTTCAGTCAAGGGAGAAATTTCAAACTATAAGGCAAATCCGGCAGGATATGCTTTTTTTACTCTTAAGGACGCTGAAAGCAAAATAAGCTGTGTGATTTTTTCCAACAAGATGAAGAGTCTTGCTTTTATTCCTGAAAATGGAATGGCGGTTACGGTGAAAGGCAATATTTCTCTTTATGAAAAAACAGGGGTTTATCAGATTTATGTAAATGAAATGGAGCTATCCGGCACAGGAGATTTGTTTAGAAAATTTGAAGAACTTAAAATCAAATTGGAGAAGAAGGGTTATTTTAATCAGCAGCAAAAGAAAAAGCTGCCTTTTTTCCCTGAAAAAATTGCGATTATAACATCTTCGAGCGGCGCTGCACTCAGGGACGTTTTAAATGTGGCAAAAAGGCGCAATAAAACAACAAGGCTATACATATATCCATCCTTGGTTCAGGGCATACATGCCGCTGAAAATTTGGCCGAAAACATACGCCTCGCAAATTGCTCATCTAATAACTATGATTTAATAATACTTACTAGAGGGGGCGGATCCATTGAGGAGTTATGGGCCTTCAATGAAGAGGTTTTGTCTGATGCGATTAATCTTTCCGACATACCTCTTGTATCGGCTGTAGGCCATGAAACTGATTTCACTATTTCCGATTTCACATCGGATTTCAGGGCCCCAACACCATCGGCTGCTGCCGAACTCTGTCTTCCTGATACTTCAAAGCTCATTGAAGCTATTGAATCACTATATGCACACTTGGAAAGAAACATTTTGCTCAAGTTCAAGTCTTTGCAAAATGAATTGCATGCAAGCTCGCCAAAGGGAATGGCAAAAAAGCTTTCTTGGCGTTTTGAAAACGAAAAAAAGGATTTGCAAT
Organism: uncultured Peptostreptococcaceae bacterium; assembly: GCA_964617505.1. Classification (GTDB taxonomy): domain Bacteria; phylum Bacillota; class Clostridia; order Peptostreptococcales; family BM714; genus BM714. Next base: position 5,391 of record CAZTZB010000021.1, read on the forward strand.
ATCTATTTGCCGCCATGTATACTTCCATGGAGCATCTATTGTCGAAAAGAGAAGAAGAGGCGCGCAGCATACTGGAATCTCTAAATAGGGCTAATCCTGATTCAATCCTTCGAAAGGGTTATGCAATCGTGTATAATGAATCTGAGAAGGTTGTTTCAAGCGTCGAAGATGTAAATTTAGATGAATGCGTTACTGTAGTTGTTAAAAATGGTAAAATCAAGAGTAAAGTTGTTTCTCTAAAGAAGGAGATTTGATAATATGACCAAAAAAAAGTTGTCTTTTGAAGACCACATGTCTGAGTTAAAGGATTCACTCGAAAAACTGGACCATAACGATTTGTCTCTTGAAGAAGCCCTAAAAGTTTACGAGAAAGGCATTGCATCCTATAAGAATTGTAGTGATGCTCTAAGCGAGGCAAAAGCAAAGGTGCAAATACTTGTTGAATCGGCTGAAAAAGAGACCTTTATTGATTTTGAAGAAGGGAATTTGAGCGATGACATTTGAGCAAAACATGGATTGCTATAAAAAAGAGATTGAAAAAGCGCTTGGGGATATAGATGCCCTGAATCAATCGACAAACGAGTATCAAAAGGTGCTGGTTGATTCAATGGATTATAGCCTTAAGGCCGGAGGCAAGCGCCTTCGTCCAATGCTGCTTCTTGAGGCCAACAGGGTGCTGGGAGGAAGCAAAGCCAAAGCAATGCCCTTTGCCTGCGCGATTGAGCTTATTCACACATACTCGCTTATTCATGACGATTTGCCGGCTATGGACGATGACGATTTACGTAGAGGAAAGCCTACGAACCACAAGGTGTTCGGAGAGGCACTGGCAATATTGGCTGGAGACGCATTGCTTAATCTGGCCTATGAAATTATGCTTGAATCCATCGAAGATGAAGATGGATTGAAAGCCTCGAGAATACTCGCGGAATCCTCGGGTTCCAGGGGAATGGTTGGGGGCCAGAGCGTTGATGTTTTGACTGAGGGTCTTTCAATTGAAAAGGATATACTTGAGTATATTCATATAAACAAAACCTCAAGATTGATAGAGGCCGCTCTCGAAATGGGCGCAACAATCGCAGGAGGAAGTAAAGAAGAAATAGAAATTTTCGGGCGTTTTGGATTTTATTTGGGAATGGCTTTCCAAATAAAGGACGACCTTTTGGATATTGAGGGCGATGAAATTTTGTTTGGTAAACCCATAGGTAGCGATTTTTCAAGAGGGAAAAATACCTATCCAAGCATCGTCGGTATAGACGCAGCAAAAGTATCTTTGAAAAACCATACAGCTCTTGCAATCTCCGAATTAAAAAAAATAGATGGCGACATAAGCTTTCTTAAAGAGCTTGCCGACTATCTATTATCAAGAAACACCTAGTATTTTAGAAAGGGGATGATATCTTGTCATATATGAGAACGCTATTTAGCAATCCATATTTCAGTTCTTCTTTTTGGGCATGGTTCATCGCCCAAACTTTAAAGGTTATTCTTACCTTGGTAAAAGAAAGAAAATTAGATCTATATCGTTTTGTGGGTTCCGGCGGAATGCCGAGCTCTCACTCGGCCATGGTAATGGGTCTTTCTACGGCCATAGGATTGAAGATGGGTTGGGATTCACTTGAATATGCATTAGCATTAATATTTTCACTGATAACAATGTACGATGCATCAGGAGTCAGAAGGGCCGTAGGAAAGCAGGCCATAATTTTGAATCAAATGATCAAAGACAAACAGCAAAACAAACAAATCGAAGAACGACAGCTAAAGGAATTGGTGGGACATACACCTATTGAAGTAATTGCAGGTGCTATTTTAGGCATAGCAATAGCTAATCTGTTAATATAAAATAATGTGGCGCAGTATCCTAGTCAAACATTTCATTTTTGAAGGCGGGGCTAAAAATCCGTCGAAGGGCACATCGATGAAGTTCCTAATGATTGCTTCTGACGCCCAGTCGGGGGCTTTTGTCGGGAATAAGAAGCAGGGGGCAATCCGCAATGGCATGTGGGCTCTACCCTCTCTTCATGGAGAATCGGATTATATCCGATATAAACCTGCACGAAATAACAACTGCAGAGTAGCCTGCCTTGAGTGGAAATGGTAGATGTCGGGCTCAACGAAGTAATGCCGTGGATCCAGGCTCTCTTCGTCCTGCCGGCCGAAACCCTTTTTGCAAAAGAGGCTAAAGAATGATTTGCTTGTTGAGGAAAACTCCTAGGCTGTTCTCGTAAAGGGAAATGCATCGGGGATTAAAGTGCGGTCTTAATGGCGATCCAGTTTCATGCGTGGTGACATCATGGGTAAGGATTTAAAGGGAAACCGCTGATTCGGTGACGATTCAGCATCCTAACGGGAAAACCTACTGGACCTAAGCCGTAAAGTTTACTCTATGCGTTGCCACAATTATTTAATATAAAAGGATAAAATTGAAATGAAAAAAAGCCTCAAACGATACAAATACAGATGGATATTACATGTTACTATAATGACCTTTGGTTTTTCATTTTTGCTTAACTCTTTTTCAAAAACCTTGCTTGACAACATAGGTCTTGTTTTTGGATTCCTCTTGTTGTTAATCATCATTTTTATAGGAATTATATTTGATATAATTGGAATTGCAGTAGCAACTGCAGACAGGAAACCTTTCAATTCGATGGCATCGAGAAAAATTAACGGCTCTCGCGAAGCATTGGAGCTTATAAACCACGCCGGACCGGTTTCGAATTTTTGCAATGATGTTGTGGGAGACATAGCCGGAATAGTAAGTGGATCTACAATAACGGTATTAATTTTGAGAATAGCTTCTATAACTACGTTTTTTAATACATCAATTTTAGGCGTTACACTAATTTCTCTTACCGCTTCATTGACCGTTGGCGGAAAGGCGTTTGGAAAGGAAATTGCAATATATCAATCAAAGGAAATTGTATTGAAGGTTGGTCGCATAATTCATTTTTTCAACAACAAAATAACATTTAAAAGAAAGTGATAAATATGAAACTATTGGATAAGATAGATAGTCCCAAAGATATAAAAAAACTTGATATAGCTAAGTTGAAGCAGCTATCTCACGAGATACGCAAATTTCTTCTGGACTCCATTTCCGAAACCGGAGGACATTTGGCTTCAAATCTGGGGATTGTGGAGGTTACAATAGCTCTTCACTATGTATTCGATAGTCCTCGTGACAAAATCATTTGGGATGTTGGACATCAGTCCTATGTGCATAAATTGTTCACGGGACGAAAAGATGGATTCAAAAGCCTCAGAAAGTTCGGAGGAATGAGCGGTTTTCCAAAGAGACGAGAAAGTGAGCATGACCCCTTCGAAACGGGACACAGCAGTACTTCCCTTTCAGCTGCAATGGGTTTTGCTGCATCAAGGGATTTAAGTGGCGAAGATAATCAAATCATATCAATAATCGGAGATGGGTCTCTGAGTGCAGGTATGGCCTACGAAGCCTTGAATCATATAGGCCAGGAGCAAAAGAAAATGATTGTTATCCTAAATGACAACAACATGGCCATTTCAAAAAATACCGGGGCCTTGTCAAGGCATTTAAACAAGATAAGAACCGCTCCGAGATATACTAGAACAAAGGCCGAAATAAAAAACACAATCAATAAAATTCCTTTGGTGGGAAAATCCATTACTCAAAAGCTTGACAAGACAAAGGATGCCATTAGGTATATGCTTGTGCCAGGCATCATTTTTGAAGAAATGGGATTAAAATACATCGGACCACTTGATGGGCACAATCTTGAGGATCTCATAGATGTTTTAAATCGTGTAAAGAATTTTGAAAAGCCGGTACTCTTGCATGTGATTACAAAGAAAGGCAAGGGATACAAATTAGCCGAAAATCATCCCGAGAAATTTCACGGGGTAGGCCCCTTCGACATAAAGACTGGAAAACCCAAAAAAGAAGCTGGCGGTTCTTCCTATTCAAAGGTTTTTTCGGGAGCACTTACAGAATTGGCAGATAAAAATAAATCGATAGTAGCCATTACAGCAGCGATGCCTGATGGAACGGGTCTTTCCATTTTTGAAAAAAAACACCCAGACCGTTTTTTTGATGTTGGAATAGCAGAGCAGCATGCAGTAACCTTTGCGGCAGGTCTTGCTTCAAGCGGGAAACGACCCTTTGTAGCAATGTATTCCTCCTTCCTTCAAAGGGCATATGACCAAATAATTCATGATGTATGCCTTCAGAATCTTCCGGTGACCTTTTGTATAGACAGAGCAGGTCTTGTAGGTGCGGATGGAGAAACACACCATGGCGCATTTGATTTGGCTTTTCTTTTGCCTATTCCAAATATTACGATACTGTCGCCAAAAGATGGATACGAATTAAAGAGAATGCTTTCTTACACGCTTGAGTTGAATGGACCTGTTGCGATACGTTATCCACGCGGTAGGAGCTGCGAAATCAACTTTGATGAAACAAGAATTTCTCAACCTGAAATTATACGAAAAGGTAAAGACTGCATCATTATAGCAGAAGGGTCGGCTGTCAACTCGGCTATTTCATGTGCATTAATACTCGAAAAAAGAGGTTTAAGCTGCGGCATTATGAATCTGCGTCAAATAAAACCGATAGACGAAAAGTCTCTTTTATTGGCTATGGATGGCTATAGTCATATAATTACCTTGGAAAATGGAGCCGTTAATTCCGGCATGGGCCTTCAAATAGATTCCATAATGAAAAACATGGACTCTATTAAGCTACTTAACAAAGGATATCCGGATAAATTTATAACACATGGCGAAGAAAACGACCTTATTTCAAGTATTTCTTTGGATAGTGAATCTCTTGCCAATGAAATTGAAAGTTTTTTGAAGGTGTGAAGATATGAAAACTAGGATGGATATTCTTTTAGTTGAAGAAGGTTTTTTTGATTCAAGAGAAAAGGCCAAAAGAGCTATAATGGCGGGAATGGTCTATATAAATGGACAAAAGGCTTATAAAGCCGGAACTAAGATTGATATTGAGGGTTCAAAGATTGAAGTGCGTGGAAAACGAATTAAATATGTTGGAAGAGGCGGACTGAAGCTTGAAAAAGCCATAGAATTCTTTGATTTGGATTTGGAAGGTAAAACAGCCATGGACATTGGTGCTTCTACAGGTGGATTTACTGATTGCATGTTGCAAAACGGAGTCAAAAAAGTTTACGCGGTAGATGTAGGATATGGCCAGCTGGATTACAAACTCAGACAGGATTTGAGGGTATCCGTCATGGAACGCACAAACATACGATATTTAAAACCTGAAGATATAGACTCTGAAATTGATTTTATTTCTATAGATGTTTCTTTTATATCTCTGAGACTTGTCTTGCCTGTTGCATATGAATTGCTTAAAGAAGACGGTGAAATTGTTTTTCTATTGAAGCCGCAGTTTGAAGCAGGTCGTGAAAAAGTAGGAAAGAATGGTGTTATCCGCGATAGGGCAGTGCATAGTGAGGTTATAACTCAGATGCTGAGCCATATTGAAAAATACCCTTTGTTTTTCAAGGGAATAACCTATTCTCCCATAAAGGGAGCAAAAGGCAATATTGAGTTTCTAATTCATTGCAGCAAGTCTGGAAAAGAAGAATCTCCAAAACTTGATTATGTGCTATTAGCAGATAAATTATTGCAAACCATAAATTTTGAGGAGGCAAATTAATGAAGTACTCAAGGCATATTAAAATTCTTGAAATAATCAAAGAGCATGAAATTGAAACCCAGGAGGATTTGGCCGAATGGCTTAAAGAAAGCGGTTTTAATATAACACAGGCAACAGTATCTAGAGACATAAAAGAATTAAGGCTGATAAAGGTTCTTACAAAAGACAAGAGATATAAATATGCTTCAATGCAACAGCAGGAACATATGCTTTCAGACAGATTAATAAACCTTTTCAAGGAATCCGTTGTTTCAATAGATCATTCGGGAAAGATCATTGTGCTTAAAACTCTCACAGGAGCGGCTCCTGCCGCGGCTTCGGCCATTGATGCAATCAATTCTACGGATATTGTAGGTTCAATTGCTGGAGATGATACCATTTTCCTTTTGGTAAGGGAAAACTCGAATCTTTTAGAAGTGATAGAATCATTTAAAAAAATGATGTCATAAAAAGAGTAGGTGCTTACATGCTTATCGAATTGCATATAAAGAATTTTATCCTTATCGATGAATTGCGAATAGGGTTTAAAAAAGGTTTGAATGTGATTACTGGCGAAACAGGTGCAGGAAAATCAATACTAATAAAAGCTGTAGACATTGCTATAGGTGGAAAGACAGGGAAAGACCTATTGCGTCCGGGATCAACAAAAGCTGAAATTGAAATTGCATTTCATGTAGAAGATGAAGAAATAATTAAAGATCTTCAAAATCAATATGGTTTGAGTTTTGCAGATGAACCCGTAATAGTATTCAAGAGAGAGATACTCGAAAACGGAAGGACTGTAAGCAGGATTAATGGCAATATTACAAGTGTCGAGGCAATTCGCAAGATTTCCGCAAGCTTGATTGATATTCATGGGCAGCATGAGCATCAGTCCTTGCTTAAGAAGGAAAATTATCTTGGATTATTGGACCGTTCCATTTCAACTGAGCACAATGCCAATATTGGTATGCTTTCCTCTATTTGCAGTGAAATAAAATCCCTGGAGCGTTTAATAAAAAAGCACAGGGAGACTTCTCAAAAAAACGAACGTGAAATTGACTTCTATCGCTATCAATTGAAAGAAATCAACGAAATTAATTTGTCTATTGGTGAAGACAATGATCTATCGAGAGAATATGATTTCATAAAAAATGGAGAAGCCATACACAGAAATTGTACAGAGACGCTTAGGGTCATATCTCCTGATTTTGACGATGAATTTAATGCAACGGACCTTATGGATAAGGCAATATCTTTAATTTCCAATATACAGTCTTTTTCAGAAGAATTGAGTGAAATTCATTCCAAGATGCATGAAGCACACTATTTGATTGAAGATATAACCACCAATCTAAGGCATTTTTCGGATAATTTTTCTTATGACTATAATCGACTTGAGTATGTAGAAGCAAGAATCGATGCGATCAATAATATGAAAATGAAATATGGAAATACGATAGATGAAATTTTGCTCTACAGAGACAATATAGAACAAAGGTTGAATGAATATATACATTCGGACGAACAAATTGAAGTCTATAAAAATCTCTATAAAGCAAAACTGGAAGAATACAAGCGACTTGCTTCGAGCATAAGCAGTAAAAGACATTTGGCTTCAAAAGTTTTGAGTGAAAAGGTGTTGTCTGAACTCAAGGAATTGAATCTTGAAAAAGCCGAATTCGACATTTCCCTTAATACAGATAAAACACGCATATCAGTATCGGGGTATGAAGATGTCGATTTCTTAATATCCACAAACCCGGGACAAAAGGCCAAAAGCCTTTCTAAAATTGCTTCCGGTGGGGAAATTTCGCGGATTATGCTTGCAATGAAGGTGATTATGTCAAAAATGGATACCATAGATACAATCATTTTTGACGAGATTGATACAGGTGTAAGCGGAAAAACAGCTAAAAAAGTCGCGGAAAAATTGTATAAAACTTCGATGAGTACACAGGTAATATGCATAACGCATCTTCCTCAAATTGCGGTTATGGGCGATTACCATATACTTATAGAAAAATCAGTAACTATCAATTCTACCACTACACATGTTAAAGCCTTGGAAACATCGGAAAAAGTAAAGGAAATATCGCGCTTGCTCGATGGAAATATTGATTCTGAAATTTCGACTGACCACGCTAAAAAATTAATTTCTTCCATAAAAGAAGAAAAGGGGCTGGCATCCGGTGATTACAAGGAGGGGGATAAACTATGAAAAAATTAAAGGTTCTTTTAGCTGATGACAACGAAGATTTTACTGAAATTTTGTCTGAATACATAAACAGCCAAGATGATTTTAAGGTTGTGAACATTGTAAATGATGGATTGGAGGCTTTAAGATATTTAAAGAGACATGTTGTAGACATTGTAATTCTCGATATAATAATGCCTAAACTAGATGGAATTGGAGTTCTTGAAAATGCCAAATTATTTAAGAGGGGCGAATCTCCTAAGATTATAGTGCTTTCAGCATTGGGACAGGATAGTATAACTCAAAGGGCAATGGAGATGGGTGCTGATTATTACTTTGTAAAGCCCTTTGATTATGAAATTATGATTAGCCGCATACGCCAAATAATAAATAATCCAGCCCATAAAGCGCTGGATCCGGGTAATTTTGAAGTTGATATAGAAAGCAAGGTAAGCAATGTATTAAAGGATTTCGGGATTCCTTTGCATGTTAATGGTTATGATTATATACGAAAAGCAATCATTATGTCTTTCCATGATTCAAGCTACCTAAAAGGCATAACAAAGCGATTATATCCAGATGTTGCAAATAATTTTACGGAAGCCACACCAAGCCGTGTTGAAAGATCAATCAGAAATGCTATAAATATGGCATGGAATAGCAGTTATGCTTCAGATAAGGCTTTTAAGCATACATTGCATAATTATAATCTTGATGCAAATAGACCTACAAACGGGAAATTCATAGCTTCGGTGACGGAACGATTGAAGCTCTTATATTCAAAATGAGGAGAAGTGTATGAATGTAGAAAAAACAATAAAATCTGACAAGATTTATCATGGGAAAATAATAAATCTGCGCATCGATACAGTTGAACTGCCAAATCAAAAGTACTCCAAACGTGAAATAATTGAGCATTGTGGAGGAGTGGCGATTATAGCTGTACATGATTATAAAATTATATTAGTAAAGCAATATCGCAAGGCTGTTGAAAACTCTCTCTATGAGCTTCCGGCTGGGAAATTGGAAGCTAAGGAAGATCCACTCGAATGTGCAAGAAGGGAGTTGATTGAAGAAACCGGTTATGAACCACAAAACTTGAAATTTGCTTTAAGCTTTTATAGTTCACCTGGTTTCTCAAATGAAATGATCCATCTTTTTATCACAGATAGACTTACTTTTATCGGGGCAAACCCTGATGAAGATGAATATATTGAGATAGTGGAAATACCTTTTGAAGATGCATTTCGTATGGTTTTAGATGGAGAAATTATTGATGCTAAGACGATAATTGGATTGCTTTATCTTATGAAAAATCAAAAATCGGATTGATATTTCACATAGTTTCCTAAAAACGCGCAGTAATAGAGTTCTTTGATTTAAAATGAGTGGTTTTTAAAGGAATTCTAAATAAATTGTTGAATAAGTAACGTATTGCCGAATAAAATAAATCAATTCATTGAGGTTATAAAATGGAAAAAGTCATTAACAGTTTTGAAAACTATTTGTATTCCAGGGAATTATCCGACAACTCCATACATTCATATGTTTCAGATGTTTTTAAATTTCTTTCCTTTTGCAAATCGGATATACGTAAGGATTTTGTTAATGTAACAAGAAAAGATGTTGTTGGCTATGTTGAAAATCTAAATGAAAAAAACAAATCGGCCTCGACGGTTTCAAGGTATTTATCTTCATTGAAATCATTCTATTCATTTCTTATGTATGAAGGTCTTTTGACAAGCAATCCGGTCTATAAGGTCAACATACCAAAGAAAGATAAAAATATACCTTTCATATTGTCTATCGCAGAGATTGACAATCTTCTTGAGCAACCATCCTTGAATAAAAGCCGCATGTCGGTTCGAGACAAGGCTATGCTTGAATTATTATATGCCACTGGAATGCGTGTTTCGGAAATAATAGCACTAGATATCTGCAATGTGAACCTTAATCTTGGATATATTCACTGCAGTGGTAAAAGCACAAGGAAAAGCAGAATAATTCCGATTGGTACTTTGGCAAAAATCTCTTTGCTCAATTACATATATGAACTAAGAAACCCTATGATTTCAAATGATGAGGGGGCTCTTTTTATAAATTACACAGGAAATCGTCTAACGAGGCAAGGCTTCTGGAAAATAGTAAAAAAATACAAAAAATTGGCAAATATCGACAAGGAAATAACTCCTCAGACGCTCAGACATTCTTTTGCTGCACATTTACTTAAGAATGGAGCAGATTTGAGATCTGTTCAGAAGATGTTGGGTCACGCTGATATCTCTACAACACAAATATACCTTCAACTTAAGGATGATAAAATAAAGGATGTCTATGACAAAACTCATCCAAGGGCTTAATGAAAAAAGGTGGGGTTTATATGAATTTCCAAAACATAATAATGAAAAAGAGAAATGGACTCGAATTGAGCGATAAAGAAATCTGTTTTTTTATAAAGGGATATACCCTTGATGAAATACCCGATTATCAGGTTTCCGCTTTGCTGATGGCCATCTATTTTAAAGGTCTCAACGAAAGGGAAACTATTTCTTTGACAAGAGAAATGCTTAATTCAGGCGAAACGGTTGATTTATCTGAAATAAGCGGTGTCAAAGTAGATAAACACAGTACTGGGGGTGTGGGAGATACAACCTCAATGATTGTAGCACCAATTGTAGCATCCTGTGGAATTCCTGTAGCAAAAATGTCGGGTAGAGGGCTTGGACATACGGGAGGTACAATTGACAAGCTTGAATCTATACCAGGATTCAAGGTTGAACTTTCTATTGAAGATTTTATACAGCAGGTAAAGTTGCATAAATTGGCTCTTATTGGACAAACAGGGAACCTTGTTCCGGCAGACAAGAAATTATATGCATTGAGGGATGTAACCGCTACAGTCGAAAATCTTTCATTGATAGCCAGTAGCATAATGAGCAAAAAACTTGCAGCTGGAAGCGATGCAATTGTACTGGATGTTAAATTTGGCCAGGGAGCTTTTATGAAAACTATTGAAGAAGCAGTTAATCTTGCTGAAATGATGGTTAAAATAGGAAGAGGTATGGGTCGCAAGGTAATTGCGCTTGTTACAGATATGCAGCAGCCGTTGGGGTATGCCATAGGCAACTCGCTCGAAGTAAAAGAAGCTCTTCAAGTGTTAAAAGGAAACGGACCGTCTGATCTTAGGGAACTTTGCATATGTCTTGCTTCGGAAATGATTTCGCTTGGCCTTAAAATAAATATTGCTTCGGCAAGAGAAAAAGCTGAGAGGAAGCTTTCTTCTGGGAAAGCACTTGCAAAATTCCTTGATTTTATATCAGCGCAGGGTGGAAACATAGATTTCTTGAATAATCCGTCAAAATTGCCTAATTCACTAAAAACCATAAGCATAGATGCGATTAAAAGTGGCTATGTAACTAAGATAAACGCCTTGGATTTGGGGATTGCCGCGATGCAACTAGGTGCGGGACGCGAAACAAAAGATAGCAAATTGGATTATGCAGCAGGCATCCTTCTACATTTTAAGACAGGGGATTTTGTAAATAAGGGACAAGCAATTGCTACAATGCATCTTTCTGATTCATTGAAATATGACTCTGCAATCGGAACAAAGGTTTTAGATTCTTTTACATTTGATTCGGGGAAACCGGCTTCATCTGCAAAACTGATATACGCAAGAGTAAGTGAAGATTCTACCGAGTACTATTAAGGGTGGCATGATATGAATCTTTTAAAAAATTTGGAAAACCGGGAGCTTTTACTTTCCATACTCAAAAGACTTTCGGAGCGGTATGAAGGTTTCGATGGACGAATTTATCTAGTCGGCGGGGCTGTGCGCGATTTGATTATTGATGTAGAAAAAATTGGCGATTTAGATATAGTGATAACCTCGGGATATCCATTGGAATATGCTGAAAATCTAAAGAGTAAAGAACTTATAGATCATATTAGCGTGGAAAGAATTTACAATACGGTAAAGCTGAGCATAGAATATAAGAATAAAAGCTTTCGTATTGATATTAACCACACAAGAACCGAACAATATAGAAATCCGGGGAATCTCCCTGAAATTGAATGGGTAGACTCTCTTTTTTTTGATGTTTCAAGGCGGGATTTCTCTATAAACACTATTGCGATGTCATTGAATGGAGACAGCTTTGGTGAGGTGTTGGATTATTTAAACGGGATAGAAGATTTGAAAAATAAGATAATCAGAGTACTTCACAAGGATAGTTTTATTGACGATCCGATTCGCATATTCAGATTGATTAGGTATATGAAAAGGTTTGGACTAACAATTGAAGAGAATACTAATGCTCTTTTTACAAGAGCGATTAATGATAATGATCTTGTAAATGTTAGTGGCGACCGAATATTTGATGAATTGTCAAAATGTCTTTCGGAAGATTATTCTTATTTGTATTTTGAAGCATTCGAAACCTACGGCATTTTTAAAAGTTTTCATTTTGACACGATAGCACTAAAGCGCTTTGAAAAAGGTCCTTCGCTTATCACGATGCAAGGCGGTTATTCTGTAGACATTAGACTCCTTAAAATTTTGTTGCTCGGTAGTACGTTTTTCCTAAAATTCAATATGCCTAAAGGTTATAAGTTGTTTATAGAAAACCACATTAACAATTGTGTCAAATGGAAAAATAGGATTCTTTTAACTGCCTCCGATAGTGATTTGTATCGCGTAGCATCGTTTATACCGAATGAATCGCTTGAGGCAATTGCTTTTTCTGGTGAGCCTGGGGATAAAGCATATACTCTAGTCAATCATTATTTTACATCCCTCAAACCGATAAAAACTCATTTGACCGGAAGAGACTTGATTTCAATGGGTATAGAGCAGGGAGAACAGATAGGCATAGTTCTTGGTGAAATCATTGAAAAGAAGCTTCAGGGAAGCATTGAAGACAGTCTTGAAGCAGAAATTGAATTTATAGAAATGAAACTTGGAAGGAATGTTTAGGTCATGGATTATACGATTGAAGTAGAACAATTTTCGGGTCCATTTGATTTGTTGTTTCACTTGATAGAAAAGAATGAGATTAATTTGCACGATTTGCCGATTGCGGAAATTACCTCCCAATATATCGAGTATATGAATCGAATGGAAAACATAGATTTGGACAGTTTAAGCGAATTTATGTTGCTTGCTGCAACGCTTCTTGAAATAAAATCAAAGATGCTTTTGCCGGACGCAAACGAAAAAGATGTTGATGCAAAAGAAGATCCAAGGGACGAGTTGGTTCAAAAGCTTATTGAATATAGCAAATTCAAAAAAATGTCTATAATGTTTGACGCAAGAGAGCAAGACTACTCAAAGGTTCTTTATAGAAAAGATACCCCCATAGAAGTCCTGAATATAACGACAAATCTCAATCAAGACTTGGATTTTGAGTTTGACGAAAACGCACTTATTAACGCTTTGGCTGATTTATTGATAAAATTGGATTCAATAGACCATAATCGGAAAAAATATTTTAATCAAATAAATCCCGATAAATGGACTGTTGAAGATAAAATTAATCATATAAGGAATCTTTTTATAACATGTAAAACTATGGACTTCGAAAAATTGTTCTATTCAGATACTTCGCGAGAAGAAATAATAACTACATTCCTTGCATTGCTCGAGTTAATGAGGACTGGCGAAATAAAAGTCGTACAGATGCATCTTTTCGATACCATAAAAATAACAAAATCCGAAGCAGGTGAATTTACACATGAATAATCAAGAAGTTAAATCAATAATAGAATCAGTTCTTTTTATTTCGACTGAACCGGTTACAAAAAAACAATTCAGCCACTTGCTTGATGTTGGGAAAGAGCAGGTTTCAGCTTGCCTAAAAGAATTGGAAGTTGAATATTCTGATCAAAAGGGGATACAATTGGTATCAATTAATGAAGGATATCAATTTTCTACCAACAGTAGCAATTACTTTTATGTTGAAAGGTTTTGCAAAAACATTAACCTTAAAAAGCTTTCACAACAAGCTTTAGAGGTTTTGTCGATAGTAGCATATAAGCAGCCTATAACAAAAGGAGAAATAGAAGTAATAAGAGGTGTGCAGTCTTCGGGAGTAGTCAATACTCTTTTGGAAAAAGATTTTTTGAAAATAAACGGCCATTTGGATAAAATTGGACGCCCACTTCTTTACGTTACAACCGACAGCTTTTTAAAAGCTTTTGGATTTGCTTCACTTGAAGATTTGCCCGATATAAATTCTTTTCAAAATGCAGACTTGTTCATGGGCTTAAAGGAGTAAGAAATGAGACTTCAAAAGTATATCTCAAAATCAGGATACGCTTCACGCAGAAAAGCGGAAGTGCTCATAAGGGAAGGTATTGTTAAGGTCAACGGAATTAAAGTGCTTGATATGGGCATAAAGGTGAACCCCGATAGGGATTCAGTTTCAATAAATGACAAAATTTTGCTAATAGAAAAAGAAGCTGTTTATATACTGCTAAACAAGCCGGAAGGTGTAGTTACAACATTATCCGATAATTTTAATAGGACTATAGTTACTGATTTTATTAAGATAAAAGAACGTGTTTATCCGGTTGGCAGACTGGATTATGATTCAAAAGGACTCGTATTAATGACCAATGACGGGGAACTTACAAATTTATTGACTCACCCTGCCCACCATATTTCAAAAACATACATTGTTAAGATAGACCGAGATCTCTCCTTTGAAGAGCTTGATCGTTTTAGAAACGGAGTTGATATCGGGGGTTATCTAACAGCAAAATGTGCTATATCAAAGAAGGGGAAGTTATGCTACGAAATAGTTTTATATGAAGGGAAGAACAGGCAAATAAGAAGAATGTTTGAGTCATTTGAACGAAAGGTTATTTCTCTTGAGAGGGTTTCAATTGGAGATATAAAGATGGGATCGCTTAAAGAGGGTGAATGGCGGCGACTTAACGAGGATGAAGTAAAATACCTTAAGAATCTATTTAATAAGAATAAGAGGTAAAGAGGTGATGCAATGAAAATTCTTATTACAAATGACGATGGAATCTATGCGGAATCAATAATTAAACTGGCAAGATTTTTATCGGATAAAGGTCATGAAATAACAATTGTCGCACCAAAGAATGAAATGAGTGCTGTCAGCCACGCTTTAACAATGCATGATCCTATAAGAATAAAGAAAATTTTTTCAAAAGAAGCATTTCCATGCTATTCGATAAACGGAACACCGGTCGATTGTATAAAAATGGCATTGGAAATTATTATGGAAACAAAGCCTGATTGGATAATTTCAGGGATGAATAGAGGGCTAAACCTTGGCACGGATATCTTTTATTCGGGAACACTGGCTGCTGCAATGGAGGGGTGGTTTCACGGGATTCCTGCAATAGCGATTTCAGCGCCTGAAAGTTTTAATGATGATTTTGATCCATTGTATGAATTTTTCAATAAGACCATATTGATCCCACTTATAAGGACTCAAAGAAAAGGACTTTTTAATGTAAATTTCCCAGCTACGGATGCTTTCAAAAAATTAAAAGTAACAGAACTGGGAAGACTTAAATATGTTAACATCTATAAAAAACGTACAGATCCCAAAGGCAATACATACTATTGGCTTGCAGGAGATATTGAAGATAGCGAAATCAACAATCATTCAACTGATGTAAAAGCAATTGAAAACGGATTCGTTTCATTGACGCCCATAAATATAGACATGACAGACTATAAAAGCATTACAGAATTGAATATACTGTTTAATTAAATTTATTGGATAACTGCTTACACGTATACATGAAAGTCGTTATCCAATATTATTTGCATACAATTGCAAGATTTAATTCACTTTTACAGAAAATCGGAATTTATGAAATATTTATTGCATAATGCTCATATGTTTGCTATATTTGTAATATAGATGATTTGAAAGGAGCCAGTCAACTTGAAAAACGATAAATCGAACTTAAAATTAATTATCAAGAAAGAATGGTGTAAGGGTTGTGGTATATGTGCGGCTTTTTGTCCTAAAAATGTACTGGAAGTAAAAAATGGCAAAATAGAAATTGTTAATGATGAATGTATAAAATGTGGACTTTGCGAACAGCGATGTCCGGACTTTGCCATTTATTTGGAAGGAGAAGATACTAATGAAAAGTAACTTCAAGCTTATGCAAGGAAATGAAGCCTGTGTTCAAGGTGCATTGTATGCGGGTATGCGTTTTTACGCGGGATATCCAATAACGCCTTCAACTGAACTTATGGAAATATCAGCTGTGAAATTGCCTCATTTGGGAGGTAAATTCCTACAGATGGAAGATGAAATAGCAGGAATTGCCGCGGCTATTGGAGCATCACTTACTGGCCTAAAGGCAATGACCGGAACAAGCGGACCAGGTTTTTCACTGAAGCAGGAGAATATTGGATATGCAGCTATTACAGAAGTGCCATTGGTAGTAGTTAATATACAGAGAGGTGGTCCAAGTACAGGTCTTCCTACATCGCCAGCACAAGGGGATGTAATGCAGGCTAAATGGGGAACCCATGGTGATCATCCGGTTATAGCGCTTTGTCCGTCTTCTGTAAGGGAAATGTTTGAGCTTACTGTTAGAGCCTTTAATTTGGCTGAAAAATATAGAACACCGGTTATATTGTTGTCGGATGAAATTGTAGGCCATATGCGAGAAAAAATTTCGGTTCCGGAAGTTGGAGAAATAGAGGTAATCAATCGAAAAGAACCAGCTCCAAACCAGTCAAACTATCTTCCTTATTCTGTTGCCGATGGAGCATATGTTCCTGAAATTGCATCATTTGGGACAGGATATAGATTTCATGTCACGGGTCTTATGCATGATGAATCGGGTTTTCCAAGCAACAGCAGTGAAAACGCTGAAAAACTTCTTGATAGATTAATGAACAAAATCAAAATGAATGAAGACGACATAATTGATTTTGAGGAATATATGATCGAAGATGCAGAAATTGTTATATTGGGATATGGAGGAACAGCAAGATCTGTTAAGAGTGCTGTAAAAACTCTTCGCAAGGAAGGTATAAAAGCAGGCATGTTCAGACCTAAAACTATCTGGCCTTCCCCTGAAAAAAGAATAAAGGAATTAAGCGGGCAGGCAAAAGCAATAATCGTAGCCGAATTGAATCTTGGACAGTATGTTCTTGAAGTTGAAAGAATAGTAAAGGATAACTGTAAGCTTGGATTTATTGGAAAAGCTAATGGGGAAGTCCTTATGCCCGACGAAATAGTAGCAAAAGCAAAGGAGGTCCTCTAATCATGGCAAGTGTATTGATTGAAAAATACATGCGTACTGACAAATTTCCACATATGTGGTGTCCTGGGTGCGGACATGGAATTATTATGCATTCACTCATTGACGCTATAGATAGGCTTGGATGGGAGAAAGACAAGGTATGCGTTGTTTCAGGAATTGGCTGTTCTTCGAGAGCGCCTGGATATATGGACTTTAACACGCTTCACACAACACATGGTAGAGCACTGGCTTTTGCTACCGGAATAAAGCTTGCGAATCCGGATCTGCATGTTATTGTGGTATCCGGTGATGGCGATTCTTCAGCTATCGGAGGCAACCATCTTATACATGCGGCAAGAAGAAACATAGATATTACTACAATTGTTTTCAACAATAATATTTACGGCATGACCGGGGGACAATATTCGCCAACAACGCCTACCGGTTTCTTTGGTTCCACTGCTCCCTATGGAAATATAGACAGATGTTTCGATATAGCCGAACTAGCTGGCGCGGCAGGAGCAACATATACCGCTCGTTCAACCATCTATCACGTACCGCAAATGACAAACTATATTGAAAAAGCACTTCGCAAAAAAGGGTTTTCACTAGTTGAAGCCATTTCTGTATGTCCAACTAGCTTTGGAAGACGAAACAAAAAAGGCGATGCCGTGGATATGATAAAATGGCTTAGAGATTCAGCCGTGCCGGTATCGAAGGCAGCAACTAAGTCACCAGATGAAATGCTTGGAAAATTTACGATAGGTGAATTAAAAGATGCAGAAGCTCCGGAATATACGCAGCAGTACGATAGATTGATTGAACAACTCAGAGAGGAGGATGACGCATGATGTCGCAATTGGAAATTAGGCTGACTGGATCTGGTGGACAAGGTCTTATACTTGCTGGTATAATATTGGCTGAAGCAGCATTGCTTCAGGGAGACAACGCAATACAATCTCAGTCATATGGACCTGAGGCAAGAGGTGGAGCGAGCAAATCCGAAGTCATCATAAGCAAAGAAGACATCGACTTTCCAAAGGTTAAAGATGCGGATATTTTACTATCTCTTACACAAATTGCCTATGACAAATACAAGGGCGCTACAAAGGAATCAGCCATTGTAATAGTGGATTCTGCAATAAGTGTAGACAAAAGTTTGAAAGTGGATAGGGTAATAAGTATTCCAATAATTAAAACGGCATCTGAAAAAGTCGGGAAATCCATAGTTTCAAATATAGTAGCTCTTGGAGCGATTCAGAAAGTAACGGGAATTGTAGATCGCGATTTTCTTGAAGAGGCTGTACTTAACAGGGTTCCTGCAAAATTTAAGGATTTGAATCGGAAAGCGCTAGCGGAAGGATTCAATCTTGTAAATGAGTGATATTATGAGAGAAGAAAAAAAAGACATCTTTAAAATAATAAATAGAAGGTATGAGCATTTCAGCAAAAGCCAAAAATTGATTGCGGACTATATTATTGAAAATTATGACAAAGCAGCTTTTATGACTGCGTCAAAACTTGGCGAAACTGTTGGAATTAGCGAATCAACCATTGTAAGATTTGCAGATGCGTTGGACTTTAGCGGTTATCCCGAGCTGCAAAAGGCTTTGCAGGAACTGATAAAGACAAAACTGACAACGGTTCAGCGTTTTGAATTGACTAACAAGTACACCAGCGACATACAAACCATTAAGAATGTCATGGATTCTGACATTCAAAACATACGGGAAACAATGGACGAATTGGACAAGGGTATGCTTGAAAAGGTTACAAGTGAAATATTATCTGCAAAAAGGGTTTATATCCTTGGATTAAGAAGCTCGGCAGTGCTTGCGGAGTATTTGGGATTTTATTTAAATTTTATTTTAAAGGATGTTCACGTAATCAAGGCACAGTACAATGATGTATACGAGCAACTGATTAACATTAGCAGTGAGGATGTGGTTATTGCCTTGAGCTTTCCGCGATACTCAAGAAAGACTTATGAATCAGTAAGGTTGCTGAGGCGGCAAGGTTGCAAAATAATTTC
>CAZTZB010000022.1:0-23226 GCA_964617505.1 uncultured Peptostreptococcaceae bacterium
TTATTATGTTAAGATCACTCTATTCGGGTGTAAGCGGAATGAGAAGCAATCAGGTCAAGATGGATGTAATAGGAAACAACATAGCAAATGTAAGTACAACGGCCTTCAAGTCTGGCCGCACGAGGTTTCAGGATCTGTTCAGCCAAACACTTTCAAGCGCTCAGATGCCCTCAGATGACGGGCGGGGCGGAGTAAACCCCAAACAAGTTGGACTCGGAGTCAGTGTTGCGGCCATAGATACTGTAATGACCGAAGGCGCGCTTCAGCCGACAGGAAGGGAACTCGATTTTGCGATAGAGGGTGAAGGCTTCTTCATAGTTTCCCAGGATATTGACGGAGACATGAAAAGATATACGAGAGACGGTGCTTTTTTTACGGATTTCGAGGGTAATCTTGTAAACGCAGAGGGTTTGCGCGTGCTTGGATACACGGCCAGTGGACTCACAGAAAGCGGAGGGACATATGAACATGACGGATCTGCGGATATCACAATTCCGGCTGATTTGACAGATTCCGCCGCTCTGGTTTCCTTAGGCATACCCAATGAAATGACTGTCGGGACGGAAACTGTGAGCCTCGAATCTTTTTCGGTAGACGGCTCGGGTCTCATTCAAGGCATATACAGCGATGGAGAAGTATATACCCTGGGACAGGTAGGAATAGCAAAATTCAAGAATCCGGCCGGTCTTGATAAGCTTGGTGGAAACACATACCAAAGCACGAGCAACTCGGGAGCCCTTGAAGTTGGGGTGGCAAATGGAACAGGATTCGGAACCATACGGCAGGGAGTGGTCGAGATGTCGAATGTTGACCTTGCAAACGAGTTCACCGAGATGATTATTACGAGTCGAGCCTACCAGGCAAGCTCAAAAGTTATAACGACTTCAGATGAAATGCTTCAGGTATTACTGAGTCTTAAAGGATAGTAATCGGGGGGCGGACGCCTTGTGCGTCCGCCACTTGACAAATAAAGGAGCTGCTTTAATATGATAAAACTCAATTCTCTCCAAGGGGAGCCTTTTTATCTCAATGCGGAACTAATCGAAAGAATAGAGGAAACACCCGATACAATCATAACCCTTATAGGCGGTAAGAAAATAAGGGTCAGTCAGGATGGCATGGAGGTTGTAGAGCTAATAATTACTTACCGAAGGAGAATCGGCGGAGGGCTTTTGGAGGTAATGAAATGAAGAAATTTGATTTGGTGCCATTGTTGGCAATTTTTGCGGGCTTGACTCTGATAATCGTGGCAATAGCGACTCAAGGAAGCATATTGATATTCTGGAGTCTTTCGTCAATGCTAATAACCATTTTGGGATCATTCTCGGCCCTTATGGCAAGCTATCCAATCAAGGTTCTTATGGATGTGCCAAAGATTCTGAGGCAGGCATTCATATCTCCTATGGACAACAGAAACGAATTGGTTGATATTTTTTCAAAACTTTCCAGGAAGGCCCGATCGGAGGGTTTGCTCTCCCTAGAGGATGAAATGGCAAGCCTTGAAGATGATTTTCTTGCAAGAGGGCTTCAAATGGTTGTTGACGGCATAGAACCAGACGGAATAAGGGAAATAATGGGTCTTGAGGTTGAAACTGTTGAGAGGCGACACAGTGTGGGTCACAATATATTCAAGTCATGGGGAGAGCTTGCTCCGGCTTTTGGTATGATAGGAACCCTCATAGGACTAGTATTGATGCTGAGCGACCTGAATGACGCCAGTGCAATCGGCGTTGGCATGGCGACAGCCCTAATTACAACGTTTTACGGCGCTTTGCTTTCGAATTTGGTCTTGATACCAATAGCGACCAAGCTGCAAAGCCAAACTGAGGAGGAGCTGTTCACCAGGGAAATGATGATAGAGGGCGTTCTTTCTATACAGTCAGGCACAAACCCTCGGGTTGTGGAGGAAAAATTATCGACTTACCTTTCCCCTAGAGAGAGAATCAAGATAAAAGAGAAAGAGAAAGAAAAGGAAAAAGCGGTGATAAAAAATGCCTCGTAGGAAGAAACAGAAGGCTGAGGGAGGCGGTTCTCCGGCTTGGATGACCACGTTTTCCGATCTGATGACACTGCTTCTTACATTTTTCATATTGCTCTATTCCTTTTCAACACTTGACGCAATAAAATTTAAAAATGTGGCAAGTGCCTTGCAGAGTGTGCTTCTCGGAGAGGCGAAACCGACGATATTTCCGAATGACATACCCCCGGGGGATGCCCCGATAAATTCTCCGATACCTGTAGAGAAGACCAGCGAGAGCGAACTTAACAATGAGATGGAGCAGTTATACGAAATAGTGAGAGACTATGTTGAGAATGAAGGCTTGCAGGCGGAGATATCTGTAAGAACAGACCGCAGGGGAGTAATAATTGACATAAAGGAAAGGGTGCTGTTCGATTCGGGAAAGGCTGAACTCAAGGAAGAAAGCAAGACTGTCCTTGAAAAAGTGGTTACACTGGTTCAACAATTTGAAAACGACCTTATCATTGAAGGCCATACCGACGATGTGCCAATAAATACAATTCAGTTTTCAAGCAACTGGGAATTGTCGGTAATACGGGCTGTAAATGTTTTAAGATATTTTACAGAGGCTAAGGATGTCGACCCTATTAGGATATCCGCGGCGGGTTACGGGAAGTACAAACCTATTTCAACGAACGAAAATGCTTTGGGCAGAATGCTGAACAGAAGGGTCAACATTCTTATACTTGTAGAAGCGGAAGAGGAGGAAATTGAGATTGTCAGATAGCGTAATGAATGAGATGAAAGAGCCACGGAAGAAATCCACAAAAAAAATAATATTGCTGGCGCTTGTGTTGGCGTTGGCAGTTGTCGCATTTTTCGCCTATTCATATCTTACGAAGTCATTTATATTCGCAGGAGAATCGGAAGAACAGCCTGTGGCTTCACAGGTTTATACTCTTGATGATTTTGTGGTGAACCTCAAGGATCCATCCAGCAAGCGTTATTTAAAGACAAAAATTGCATTGGGATTCGAAGACAAGAAGGACCTTGAATTACTGATGGCAAAGCAGATGCAGATTAGGGATGTAATAATACAGACACTCCGCGCAAAAACAACGGATGAGATCATGGCGGTGGAAAAAACGGACTACCTGAAGAAGGAACTAATGGATAATGTAAACGGGCTTTTTGAACCCGATATTGTTTTGGATGTTTATATGGTTGATTTTTTGATTCAATAGAAAGGATTTTACAATGAAAGATATCGATTTTACTGCAAGCCTTATAAAATTGTTCATAGCACTGCCGCTTGTCCTACTGATAGCCTATACCAGCCTTAAGCTGGCTAACCGATACATGAAAGGTATGGGGAAGTCGAAGAATCTAGAGGTTCTGGAGACTGTGCAGGTCTACAACAAGTCGGCCGTAAGCATTGTGCGCATAATGGACGGGTATTTCGTGCTTGGAGTTTCCGATAATGGAGTTGAGACAATTCGGGAACTTTCCATGGAGGAATCGGACTCTATCAAGAAGTCAAGCTGCAATGAGAAGCGGGCCATGGCAGAACAGTTTGGCTATTTTAGCCGAAAATGGAAAGAGAAGGGTGAAAATGAATAAAAAACTTGCGATTTTGCTTTTGGCGCTTATTTTCATAGCCTTCATGGGCAACATCTGCTTTGCGGAAACAGTCAATCTGCCGGTTCCCAGAATCGGAATCAGTGTGGATAGTCCGGAAACACCTGATGACTATGTTGATAGCATTAAGATACTCGTAATGCTGACAGTGCTGACCTTGCTGCCTTCTTTTTTGGTTTTGATGACATCCTTCACACGTATTATAGTAGTGCTTTCATTTCTGAGAAGCGCAATGGCTACACAGCAAACGCCTCCCAACCAGATATTGATTGGGCTGGCTCTTTTTCTAACATTCTTCTTGATGGCTCCTATCTATTCAGTGGTCATAGATGATGCCGTCAACCCCTATCTGGCAAATGAGATAGGCCAGGAGGAGGCCATGGAAATAGGTTCAAAGCCAATAAAGGAGTTCATGCTGAAGCAAACGAGAGAGAAAGACCTTGCGCTTTTCTTAAACCTTTCGGGTGAGGAATATCCCGAAACTTCGCTCGATACATCTTTTACGACTTTGGTTCCGGCTTTTGTCATCAGCGAGCTCAAGACGGCCTTTCAAATGGGCTTCATGTTGTTTATTCCCTTCATAGTAATCGATTTGATTGTAGCCAGCATTCTGATGTCAATGGGTATGTTCATGCTGCCCCCGGTAATGATCTCTTTGCCTTTCAAACTGCTCTTGTTCGTAATGGTGGACGGCTGGTATCTTGTAATAAAATCATTAATGGAAAGTTTCATTTAGGGGGGTTACGCGGTGACGCAGTCAATGGTTAACGATGTTATGAAAGATGCTTTAACTACAATATTGCTTACTGCCGGACCAATTTTGGCCGTTGCCTTGTTTGTGGGGCTTGTGGTAAGTATTCTTCAGGCGACGACCCAGGTTCAGGAGCAAACACTAACCTTTGTTCCTAAAATAGTCGCCGTCTTTTTCACCATAATGCTTACGGGTCCATATATGCTCGGTAAATTGACGGATTTCACGACGAGGATGTTCGGCAACATCTCAAACATGATACGGTAGGTGGGATATGACAATTCAAGAGTCTGCAATTTTTTTGCTGGTGTTGGCAAGGGTTGCGAGTTTCATAGGTGCATCGCCGATATTTTCGACCAAGGGGATTCCAAATTTGGTTAAGGTGGGAACAGCGGTTGTTCTGGGTGTTTTGCTATATCCGATGGCTCAGACAGGGGCCTATGCTGAGATTAGCATGACGGGTTTCATGCTGCAGGTCGTTTTCGAGATTCTTTTCGGAATGGCGCTGGGCTTTTCAGTAAATATAATTTTTGTTGCGCTTCAGATGGGAGGGCAATTGGTTGACTTTCAGATAGGGTTTTCGATGGCAGCCATTTACGACCCTGTGACCCAAAATAAATCTTCTCTGTATGGCCGCTTGTACTATTGGACTGCGCTTGCAATTTTTTTCGCCCTGGATGCTCATCACTATCTTGTGTATATTTTGGCAAAGACTTTTAACATTTTGCCATTGGGAGAAATAGTCACCGAACACTTGAAATCATCCGATATTGTTTTTCTTTTCTCGTCCAGCTTCAAGACTGCTTTTCAGATAGCCGTCCCTTTGCTTTTGATATTGTTCATGACGGATGTCATAATGGGAATGCTGGCAAGAACTGTGCCGCAACTCAATGTTTTTATACTCGGATTGCCGATGAAGGTTCTAGTGGGGGTGACGGTTTCCATTTTCCTTATGCCGTCAATAATCCGAATGATGCTTCCTGTTATAGAAAGCATACCGTTTCAATTGGAAAAGCTTTTGGAAATGATTGCACCCTAAAAACCCGGGATTGAGGTGGCTTAATGTTGCAATTGCTTTTGATTATGATATTTATGACGATGATTTTGCACATAGGCGATTTTCGCGGCCGGGCAAGGGCATTGGCGATTTGTGTGGCTGATGTGTCCATGTTTCCGCCGAGGAATGCGGATTGCTTCGATTCGATGTTTTTTGCAGCAGATGATAAAACGGAAGACCCAACCCCTAAAAAGCTCCTTGACGCGCGCAAGAAGGGGCAGGTTGCAAAAAGCACCGACTTGAATTCTGTAATCATATTGCTTCTAATGGCGATTTTGTTGACATATTCGGGAGAATACGGATACACGAGGCTGTACATCCTGCTTTATGGAGCTCTGTCCAATGCGGAATACATGGTGACTGAGGGAAATCTGAGGCCGCTGCTTATACATTATGGCTATTCTTATTTTTCTGTTATGATTATAGTTTTTGGAACGGTGATGGTGTCTGGAACGGTTGCGAACCTATCCCAAACGGGATTTTTGTTTTCGGTCGATCCCTTGAAACCGAATCTGAAAAAATTGAATCCGATTGAAGGTTTCAAGAACCTGTTTTCCAAGAAAACTCTTTTCAACCTGGCGAAGACACTCTTTAAATTTTTGCTTGTGGGATACGTCGCTTACTTTTTCGCAAAGGCAAACTTGCCCAAAATCGTTTCCGTGGCAGGAATGGAAGCGAAGGATGTTTTTCCTTTTGTGAAGGATTTGATTTATAGCCTAGTTGTAAGAATAGCAATTGTTCTGGGAGTTTTGGCAGTGATTGATTATGTCTATCAAAGGTATGATTTTAAGAAGAACCTTAGAATGACAAAAAATGAAATAAAAGAAGAAATGAAGCAGATGGAGGGTGACCCTCAAATTAAGTCGCAAAGGAAACAGAAGCAGAGGCAGATGGCGATGAGCCGAATGATGGCTGATGTGCCTGAGGCGACGGTCATATTGACAAACCCTACCCACCTTTCGATAGCGCTTCGCTATGATGAAAACAGGGAAGGGGTTCCTATAGTGGTAGCCAAGGGAGCCGATATCCTGGCTTTCAAGATAAGGGAGATAGCAAAGGAGCATGAAGTGCCGATCATAGAGAACAAAGCACTTGCCCGAACGCTGTACAAGCGTTCGGAAGTGGGCGACGAGGTTCCAACGGACCTCTACCAGGCTGTCGCAGAGATTCTCGCCATTGTGTACAGAATGAATAGCAAGAAACACCTATAAAGGAAAGGAATCCTGCATGGAAAACAATAGATCAAATGTAATGAGAAGAGTAGAAAACAATCTGGGCGCATTGATGTCCATTGGAGTAATTGGAATCGTGGGAATGATAATATTGCCCATGAGTCCTGTTTTGCTCGATATTCTTTTGGCCTTCAACATAACCCTTGCGATAGTCATAATGTTGATGACTATGTTTACCACGGACATTCTCCAATTTTCAGTTTTTCCCACGCTGCTTTTAATTGCGACATTGTTTAGGCTTGGCCTGAACGTGTCTTCGACACGTCTTATTCTAAGCCAAGGATCTGCGGGAAACATAATTTCTGCTTTTGGTGGATTCGTTACGGGTGACAACTATGTTGTCGGAGCAATAATATTTATAATAATAGTAGTTATACAATTCATAGTCATAACCAACGGGGCCGGGCGCGTAGCCGAGGTGGCGGCGCGTTTCACTTTGGATGCGATGCCCGGAAAGCAGATGAGCGTTGATGCAGATCTCAATGCGGGTGTTATAACGGATCGGGAAGCTGGCATACGAAGACTGAATTTGCAAAGAGAGGCGGACTTCTACGGATCTATGGATGGAGCCAGCAAATTCGTAAAGGGAGATGCAATAGCTGGAATAGTAATCGTTATTATAAACTTCATTGGAGGAATAGCAATCTTCGTGGGACAGAAGGGCATTCCCTTCGGCGAGGCAATTCAGATTTTCGGTGTTCTTACAATAGGAGACGGTCTCGTCAGCCAAATACCGGCTCTTCTCATATCTGTCGCCTCCGGCATATTGGTTACAAGGTCTACTACAGGGGTAGATTTGGGAAGCGAAATCACTAAGCAGCTTCTGTCTGCTCCCAAAGCGATAGGTATTACGGCTCTCGTTTTGCTGGCGTTAGGGATGATTCCAGCATTGCCGAATTTTCCGTTTATGATTATGGCGGGTATAAGCGGATTCCTGGCATATTTCCTAAACGAGGAGGCAAAGCAGAAGGAAAGTGCCGTTAAGGCAATAGATGCGAAACCGGCTTCGGCAGTTGAGAGAGAGCCTGAAAATATGGTCAAGTACATACAGGTCGAGCCATTGGAAATAGAAATAGGCTACGGGCTTATAGCTCTGGCGGACGCATCATCGGGCGGAGATCTTCTTGACAGAATCGCGGCTATAAGAAGACAAAATGCTACTGAAATGGGAATAATAGTTCAACCAATCCGTATTCGCGACAATCTTCAGCTTCCATCTGACAGGTATATTATAAAAATTAGAGGCAATGAAATTGCCTCGGGAGAAGTTTTAAACAATCATTACCTTGTCATGGACCCAGGAAATGATAAAATTGATATTAAGGGGAAAACTACCGTGGAACCTGCATTCGGTTTGCCCGCAGTTTGGGTTGACGAAAAACAGAAGGAGAAGGCGGAGCTGCTCGGATATACGATTGTGGACCCGACGACAGTGATGGTAACCCATATGAACGAGGTTATAAGAACTCACAGCCATGAACTCATGGGAAGGCAGGAGGTAAAATCGCTTCTTGACATGGTTAGGGAGAAACATGGAGCTGTTGTGGAGGAACTAATACCTGACTTGCTTACTGTGGGTGAGGTACAGAAGGTTCTGCAGAACCTTCTGCGAGAACAGGTTCCGGTTAGAGATCTTGTTTCAATACTCGAAACATTAGCGGATTTTGCCGTGAGCACGAAGGATACGGAGATACTTACGGAGTATGTAAGGCATAAAATCGGTAGAACTATCGTAAAGCCATATCTTAGCGAAAAAGGATGTCTGGATGTTATTACGATACATCCGGGAATCGAGCAGGAAATCTACGAGAACATACAGAAATCCTTTCAGGGGTCGTTTCCGGCAATCAGTCCGGAACTCAATACCGGCATATTGGAAAGATTGGATGTATTGCAGCAGGAAAGCGTCTTGAAGAACATGAGTCCCGTTGTTTTGGCGTCGCCGAGGATACGGAGTCCGTTCAAGCGTCTCATTGAGATGACCTTTCCTGATTTGCCGGTAATCTCGTTGAATGAAATACCGAATTCAGTAGAAATAGAAGGATTGGGGATGGTGAAGCTAAATGATAATTAGGAATTATTTAGTAAAAGACATGTACGAAGCCATGGTTAAAATCAAGCAGGACCTTGGTAGCAACGCTGTTATTGTAAGCAAGCGCAGTGTCAAGCAAAAGGGATTTTGGGGATTCGCGAAAAAGCAGCTTATAGAGGTGACGGCGGCTACGGAATCTCTTGAGGAGCAGGACAGGGAAATCCGTAAAAAAGAGGAAGAGGAAAAAGAAAAAAGAGTTGCACATGATGGAGCCGTTGAGGGAATGCATAAGGAAATGAAGGAACTCAGAAACATAGTGATGGAACTTGTCGAAAAAGAAAAATCAGTTGCTGCGATTCCCAAAAAACATGATATGAGAAATGAAATTTACGATACAATGATAGAAATGGATTTCAATAAATTGGTAATTGATGATTTCGATGAATATTGCGCGAGCAAAGGTATAGCCGATGAGGATGTCAACCGCATAGTGCTTTACGAATTCCTCAAGGAAAAGTTCAACAAAAAGGTTAAAATCGATTTGCCAAGAGGCAGGACAATGGTTTTTGTGGGACCAACTGGCGTTGGAAAAACCACTACAATTGCAAAAATTGCGTCGAGTGAATCACTTATAAACCAGAAAAATGTTGGACTAATCACAATCGATACCTACCGGATAGGCGCCGTCGAGCAGCTTAAAATTTACGCCAACATATTGGATATACCACTAGAAGTGGTTGCTACACATGAAGAAATGAAGGAAGCCATGGTGCGGCTTGACGATTGCGATTTGATATTGGTCGATTCAACCGGCAGAAGCCATAGAAATGACAGACAACTTATAGAAACGAAGAAATACCTTGACGACATAGAAGACAAGAACATATATCTGGTAGCGAGTATGACTACAAAAAATACCGATTTCGTGAAGATAGTTAAGAGCTACGAAAGTATGGAATACGACCATTTTATATTTACAAAAATGGACGAGACACAGAGCTACGGCAACATAATGAACGCGACATACTATTCTGATAAGCCGATTTCATATATAAGCATGGGACAGGTTGTGCCGGATGATTTGAAAATAGCCACAAAGGATATTCTATTCAAATACGCTTGGGGGGAACTTAAGGTATGAGAGACCAGGCGGAATGCTTGAGGGATATGGTAAGACAGCGCGACTGGGGCAAACCTGTCAAGAATCCGAAAAATGATATCAAAATCTATACCGTCGCAAGCGGAAAGGGCGGTGTAGGAAAAACAAATATCGTGGTAAATATGGCCATAGCCTTACAGGAAAAGGGACTACAGGTTATGATACTTGATGCGGATCTGGGACTTGCCAATGTGGATGTGGTTTTGGGCATATATCCAAAGATTACACTCTATGATGTAATGTTTGAAGGCAAGAGCCTCAAGGACGCGATAATTCGTGGCCCGGGAGGCATAAGAATCATTCCCGGAGGCTCGGGCATGATTGAGATGACCAAGCTTGACAAAGAGGCGCAAAAGAAGCTTATGGAGCAGTTCGCAGACATTGAGGACATAGATGTGCTGCTTATAGATACTGGTGCCGGGATTTCAATGAATCAGCTTTCCTTCATAACATTTGCGCAGGAGGTAATACTAATAACTACACCGGAACCTACTGCAATAACGGATGTATATAGCGTAATAAAGATAATATCGGAGTTGAAAATAAAGAGAAAAATAAAGCTGATAGTCAACAAGGCTTCAAGCGACAAGATGGGAAGACTTACTTATATGAAACTGAAGAAAACGGCAAAAAGCTTTCTGAATGTTGAATTGGAATACATGGGACATGTCTCGGATGATGCAAGAGTCGGAAATTCGGTCATGAAACAGGTTCCTTTCATATTGAACTACCCAAATTGTTTGGCTAGCCAATGCATAGACAATATGGCCGGACAAATTGTAGGGGTGCCGATAAGCGGTGCAAAGATAAAAACGATGTCTGAGGTGTACAATCGACTAATGAAAATTTTCGGATAAGGATGTGTTGATCAATGGAGTTTGAAATCAACAACAAAGCTGAAGTGTTTTCTGATGATGACGAGCGCATAGGAAGCAGCCTGATACAGGGCTTCGACAAAGAACACATATACATAAGCGTTCCCATTGAAAAGGGAATCAAGAAGGCACTCAAGACGGGTACGAAGCTCAGACTCATCTATTATGATGAGACTCACTTGTATATGTTCGAGAGCCTTGTAGAAGGGATGCGGAGGGACAATATAATACTTTACGAATTGATTCAGCCGAAAAAAATTGAAGTAATCCAAAGGCGCGAGGATTTTCGTTTGTCCATAGTGCTTGAAATGAAGTATTTGAAGGTTAGTCCTGCCGAGATTATGGACATAAATGAATTGGACATGGACAAAATAGAAGATCGATTCAAAGACAGGCTCAATGGATGCCTGAGCATAGACCTTAGCGGACAGGGAATAGGACTCATGATTGACGAAATGCTTTCCATAGGGGAGCAGCTGCTGGTCATATCCAATAGCCCGTCTTTCGATGTGGTGCTTGTTGGCCATGTTGTCCACAGATACAAGCAATTCAGAAAGAAGGGCTTCAATTACAAGGTAGGCATACGATTTGTCGACCAATCATTCAAAACGAAGGAAAAGATAGTCGGATTTATTTTTAAAAAGATGCGGGAGCAGTTAAAGACGCGCGCGTAGCGGGGTGCTGGAATTGAATGAGCAATGCGAATATTTAAAAAGCGAAGGCGAAATATTGAAATATCTACCCTTGGTCCAAAGCGTTGTGGATAGGATGGGAGTTCGCAATAGGCAAAATATGGAGAGAGACGATCTTGTGAACATAGGAATAATAGGTCTGATGGATGCAATGTCAAGATACGACGCGTCACAAAAGATCCCATTCGAGCATTACGCAAGATGGCGTATACGCGGAACCATACTGGATGAACTCCGAAAAAATGGACTTGTTTCAAGAAATAGGATGGGGAAGGTGAATCTTCTGTATGAAGCTGTTAGGAATCTTCAGCAGAAACTGATGAGAGAACCCGAAGACCGAGAGATATGCCAATATATGGGAATAGAAATAGACAAACTTCGGGAAATCCATCAAACAGTGCATTTCCTGTCGCAATACTCTCTTGAGGGCGCATTGTTCGGAGGGGATAGGGATGAATATTCGCTGAAAGATATTCTTGTAGATGAAAAAGCAGAGGATCCTTTGAAATTTGTGGAAAGTGGAGAGAAATCCATTGCCTTGACTAAGGCTATTGAAGGTCTTAAGGAAAGGGAAAGATTGATACTAAATCTGTATTACTTCGAGGAGCTTCCGCTCAAGGACATCGCGGTAATTTTGGGGGTATCCCTTTCGAGGGTTTCCCAGATACATGGCAAGTCGCTTGTAAAGCTTAGGGCTTGGATGACTGACGGAAAGGGGTGCGCAAGGCAATGACAATGTTTATTGCGGTGGCAGGCATAGCCTGCATAGCGTATGCATACTTTAATATGAAGCGAATAAATAATTTCAAGGAATTGTTGGACGCTGAAATCATCGAATCCTCAAATACTGAGGAAGATGTCCCGGAAGAAGAATCCATTCTCGAGGATGTGAAAAGCATCAAAAAGCAGAATGAACTAATGGAAAAGGAATTGGTAAATTTAAGGGAATCTGAAAAGGAGATAAGTAAGCGGCTTGAAGTGGTTGAGAGATTTTTCGAAGAATTCACGGGGAGCAGACGCTTGGACAAATCGGTTGAAAGCTCCGATTCTCAAAAATTTAAAGAATTAAACGCAAAAAAATATGATTTTGAAGAAAAAAGCCTCGAGGAAATGGTTTCCGAAACCGGCTTGAAGAAGGGGGAATTGCTATTATTAAAAAGGCTTTCAAAAAAATAAGCATGTCCCCGTCTTTTTTAATGGGACTCGGCATTGGATTGTTGACAGCCGTTTTGTTGATGACGGTTTTTTCAAAGGCTACGCTGTCAGATTATGAATTGGAAAAAAGAGCTCGCGATATGGGCATGGTATATCCGGGGGAACTGAAGGTTGGAGATTTCTACGGGGAGGTAATGGAATGATAAGAGGACTGTATACGGCAGCATCGGGAATGATAGTCCAGCAGAAGCGCCAAGAAAATGTATCAAACAACATAGCCAACATAGAAACTCCTTCATTCAAGAAACAGACATTGCTGGTTTCGGCACGGGAAGCCTCGGAAATTTACAAGGAATCTGGAGGCAAGAAAATTCCTATAGGCAATATGCAATTGGGTCAGAGAGTAGTTGGTGTGGAAACGGATTTTTCTCAGGGACTTCTCAGGGAAACAGGCAGGCCGGAAGATTTAGCAATAGACGGGGAAGGTTATTTCAAGACGAGACTTGTTTCTGGAGAGACGGCATATACAAGGAATGGTTCATTGAACATCGATTCGGAGGGATTCATGCTGAATTCGGATGGTTTCCCTATTTGCGGAAGCAAAACGGAAGGAGGGCAGCTTGAGCCTATCCAAATCGAAACGGGAAGTTTCTCTATTGATAGTGAAGGAAACATTGTTGATTCGGAGGGCAAAAGGCTTTGGAAGATTTCATTGGTCGACATCTCCGATACCTTGCTGCTCAAGGAGTCGGCAAATGGTGTATACACGCTCCAGGGCGGTGGG
The DNA here is from genome assembly GCA_964617505.1 of uncultured Peptostreptococcaceae bacterium. Classification (GTDB taxonomy): domain Bacteria; phylum Bacillota; class Clostridia; order Peptostreptococcales; family BM714; genus BM714. The sequence continues at coordinate 13,336 of CAZTZB010000022.1, forward strand.
GAGGACAATGAAATCGAGACACAAAACGCAAGAATTGTGTCGGGAATGCAGGAAGCCTCGAACGTAAACGCCTTGGACGAAATGGTTAAAATGATGGAAATATCGCGCAGCTTCGAGTCAAATCAGAGAATAATACAATCAATAGATGAAACCCTTGACAAAGCAGTCAATGAAATAGGAAAGCTGTAAGGAGGTCGGGAAATGTATAGAGCATTGCATACAGGAAGGACCGGAATGAAAGCCTATCAGGACAAATTGGATGTCATTTCAAATAATTTAGCAAACACTCAAACCGACGGTTATAAGAAAATTGACACAGATTTCGTAAGTCTCCTGAAGGATTCCATAAGGGGGCAAGGATTTGACTCTGCAGGCAATCCCATGGAGACTATTCCATTGGGAACTGGTGTGCGAACAGAGGGAGCACATAGGATACTTGATCAGGGTATATTGGTAGAGGATGGTAACCCATTGGCTTTGGCTCTGGATGGCGAAGGCTTTTTTGGATTGGAAAATGAAAACGGAGATTTGCTTTTGACTAGGACCGGTTATTTCGGGATTTCCAGCGGAGGTGAACTCGTCAGCGAAGATGGACTTTTAGTAAATCTTCAAGACGGCGAATCTCTTGAGGGTTTTAAACCGAAGCAAATTGAAATAACAGCTGCAGGTGAAATTATTGCAACAGGAGATGACGGGGCAAGAAATAGCTTGGGAAAGCTCAGCCTTTATAAGATCTTATCACCCGAAGCTCTTACGGATGCCGGTAACGGACGCTTTTTGCTTGGTGAAAGCGATGTAGAGGAAATGGTATTCGGCGAAGCGGGTGAAACTACATTCAGACAGGGTTTTATTGAAAAATCCAATGTGGATATAGGGCAGGAAATGGTGGAAATGATGATTTCGCAAAGGGCTTACCAGATGAATGCCAAGGCGGTTCAATCGGCTGATGACATGTGGTCCCTGATCAACAATATAAAACGCTGAGCTAATTGAAACAGAATGTTGAATTATTTTTTGCCGAGAATATAAAAGAGTGGCGGGATATTGGGGGGAATTTGCATGAATAGCGGAGAAGGCTGTCATCCGTATGATGTCTACATGAAAATAGTTCGAGAGCTGGATTTGATGGTAGACTATATGATATTTGAAATTTTGCATAAGGACGGCAATTTTCAGCCTGCGGTACAGATACTTGCAAAGACTATTGTCAATCTGAAGGGCATTATGAAGCTATGCTCGATGAATAATTTTTCTAGGGGATGGCCCTTGTCTAAATTGCTATGGATTGGCTTCAAACAACTTCGAATGATGAATCCTGATTTTGAAGAAGATTTCATACCCCTTAAGGACTGCGAAGAGTATGAGGAAGAGGAGTGCTGGGGGGAACGGGATGAAATGGACATTCAATTTGGTGACGAGCGTTACGACTCATTCAGAAGAGAAAAGATTATGAATGACCTGGCTCAAAAGATGGAAATGGGAAAGGAGTTAAACCTGGATTTTATATACGCTCATGGATATTCCTTTGATAGCTCTATCAAAAGCCCCTATATGGAAATGAATAGAAATTCAATGGAAAGATTGATAGAGTCGATAGACGTAAACACATATGAAAACGAAGGGGATCTATTGCATGAAGCTTGTTTGCTGGCCTGCCTCATAATGAACGAAACCATGAACAAGAGCTCACTTGAGTGGAAATGGATTATGTTTGACTATCTGAAGGGGCAATACGATTTTTTGGAAAGACGAATTGATAAAGTTCCAATCGGTTTTGAAGAGGTCAAGAAGCAATGTGGAAAGGATGCGTCCAAGAAAGCTTAAAGGAAAGATAAACACGATTGCTGTCGTTTCAAACGGCAAAAAGAATCTAGTTTCGGAGGACGCAATGGTGTCATAAGGCGTTGCGCATAGCCGTTTTTCTAAGTGAAAACAATCATTCGTAGAGCAACTTGTCGACCTCTAAAAGTGTTTCATCATACAAAATCCTTTCCGTAGCTGCCACTGCATGTTCGTAATCCGGATTCATATCCGGATTTTTTAAATATTCTATGAAAATTACCTCGTTTTTTCGGTCAAGAACAAGCAAACCTCCAGAAAGAAGTCTTGTTTCTTTCAAAGCGAAGCCGTATCCGTTTCCGAAATTCATATTCATGTAATCAGAAACCATAAAACAGTTTTTTATACCTTGAGCCGAGCAGAAACGGTCGATAGCGAAGGGCAGGTCGGCACTTACTGTAACAACAAATATGTCGTTGCTGATTGTAGATGCTATTTCGTTTAAACGAATTGTATGACTTGAACCTGCGCTTGTGTCTATTGAAGCTATTGCTTGGATTATTTTGAGCTTGTTTTTGGCTTCATGATAGAATTCAAAGGGAGTCATATCCCGTTTAGTTCCGCTGAAATCAGGGCCGATATCTCCTATCTTAAGTCTGTTTTTGGACAATGCGCCAGAGCTTTTTCCGAAAATATTTTTCGATTTGGATTTTTTTACTTTCATCAATAATCCTCCCTAAACCATTTGCATATTGTTTACCCTATAAAATCCAAAAGAAACAGATTCGGGAACGTGTACCGGATCTGTTTCTTTTGGATTGAATTATGGATTCTATTTAACATCGATACTCTGGCCGAATAAAATTTCATTATCAAAAGTATTCGTGATTGTGGAAATTTCACGGGGTATAATAATAAGATAATTAACATGCATTTAACATTTTTTGTGTATTATGTATGGAGAAAAATAAATCGAAGTTAAATGTGAAGCTAAGGGGGCTCCAATGGGGAAAAAACGTATTCTGCTTGTTGACGACGAAATTCATATTCTCGAACTGATTAAATACAATCTTGAGCAATCAGGCTTCTTGGTGGATGTGGCTGAAAACGGAGAAAGGGCTTTGTCCATGATTGAGAAAGAAAAATATAACTTGCTGCTACTTGATTTGATGCTTCCCGGCATGAGTGGGACGGAGGTTTGCCAAAGGGTGAGAAAGGGTGCTAAAATCCGCAAACTTCCTATAATAATGCTCACCGCAAAAGGGGAGGAAACAGATAAAATAGAAGGACTCGATTCGGGAGCCGACGATTATATTACCAAGCCGTTTAGTGTAAATGAGCTAAAGGCAAGAATCAATTCTTTATTGAGAAGAAGTGAGGATTTAGAGCTCTCCGGAAATGTTGAAATAGACGGAATCGTCATTGATTCTATCAAACACGAGGTCAAGGTGGATGGCCTGCCGGTTGAAATGACACTGAAGGAATATGAACTCCTAAAGCTTTTATTATTAAATCAGGGAAAGGTTTTGACCAGGGATATGATTTTGGACAAGGTTTGGGGATATGAATATTTTGGAGATACAAGAACCGTAGATGTTCATATAAGGCATTTAAGAAGAAAAATAGGCCTGGATAAAAGTGAAATAATCGAGACTGTTCGCGGTGTTGGTTATAGAATGAAGTAGGTGAGTATATGAAAAAAAGACTGTTCATGACGTATATGATTCTTATGGTGGTTGGGTTTGCAATAATAGGATTTTTCACACACCAATTTTTGGTGGATAATTATGATGAGGATTTAACATTGAATCTTGCGAGCAATTTGAAGATTTTGAAGCTTAATATCGAAAAGAGCCTTTTGACGGAAGAATTGGAGAATCTAGACATGTATTCCTTTGTGGAAGAGACGTCCGAAACACTTGATGTAAGGGCGAGTGTTATTGATGATGAAGGAAAGGTTTTGGCTGATTCCGAGGTTTCTCAAAACGATTTGACGGGTCTTGAGAATCATAAGAATCGCCCCGAATTCAAGGAAGCTTTGGATGGGAATATAGGAAAGAGTATAAGAACAAGCGCTACTATTAATATTGATTATATGTACATGGCTATACCACTTGAAAAAGATGGAGAAACGCTAGGAGCTATTCGATTGGCCTATCCTCTGGTTCGAATTGATCAGATTAACCGGAATTTTATCGAGAATATTCTTCTTTCCATATTTATTGCCTTTGTTATTGCGTTTTTCATGGCGTACAGATATTCAAAACGTATAACTGAGCCAATTCTCAGTATTGCGGAATCTGCCAAGCAGATTTCAAAGGGCGATTTTGAACATAAGGTGAATGTGAAAACCGGGGACGAGATTGAAGCCCTTGGGGATGCGTTCAATGTTATGACTGAACGATTGAAAAACAACATTTCTATGCTCAACGATGAGCATTTGAAACTCCAGTCCATTTTGACATCCATATCGGAAGGGCTTCTTGCCGTGGACAATGAAAAAAGAGTAATGCTTATGAATTATTCCTGTAAGGATATTCTTGGAGTCGATGATAGAGATGTATACGGTAAAATATTGACTGATATCATAGGGAAAGCTACTACTGGGAAAATGGTGGATTCAATTCTGGAAAATGAAGAGATTGGTAGCCAGGAAGTGGTTATAAGGGAGCCTGAGCATAGGGTGCTTAAGATAAGCGCTGGAAAGATAAGATCGGATACAGCAAAAAGAGAAATTCTCGGTACTATAATGGTAATACGAGATATAACGGAAATAAGGACACTTGAAGAAATGCGCAAGGATTTTGTGGCAAATGTTTCGCATGAACTAAAAACACCATTAACTTCCATAGCCGGATTTGTTGAAACGCTAAAAGGCGGTGCTGTAGATGATGTCAAGGTAAGGGATCGTTTTCTTGATATTATTGAAATGGAAAGCGCAAGACTCTATCGCCTCATTGACGACCTGCTGATTTTATCAAATATCGAGACGAGTCAAATTGGAAAGACTCGAAAAGATGCAATCGACATGGGAAAGGCCATAGAAGAGGTTTGTGATATAGTAGGAATAAACGCGAAAAACAAGGGCATTGAATTAAAACACGATATGCCGGAAAAGCTTCCGGCCTTATACGGAAATCGCGACTGGTTCAAGCAAATGGCGCTGAACCTGATTGACAATGCGGTGAAATACACTCAAGAGGGCGGAAGGGTGACTGTTTCCATTCACGTTATAGACAAAGACGCCTACTTGAAGGTTGAAGATACAGGCATAGGAATACCGGAAGGCGACATGCCCAGATTGTTTGAACGTTTCTACAGGGTGGACAAGGGCCGCTCAAGAGATGACGGTGGAACAGGACTTGGACTGGCTATAGTCAAGCATATAGCTATTGCCTTTGGAGGGGAGATAAAGGTTAGAAGCGAGGAAGGTCAAGGCAGCGAGTTTATCGTTAGAATCCCATTAAAACAATAGATAGTGAAAGATGAAAGGACTTCCTTTATTGGAGGTCCTTTTAATTTTACATGCTGTTAACAATAGCTTAACAAATCCATAACAAAACGGCGGGAGTGAGATGTTATATTTTGTTTGAAGGTTAAAGGGAATATAAATTGCATTGAAATCGGAGGGAGATAAAATGAATAAAAGAAATTTAAAAAGGCTTGCATTGGGTTTGGTGCTTGTATTATCGATTGGAATTTTTGCCGGATGTGCAAAGGATGAAGAAGAGACGACAGGGACGGAAGGAGCACTTTCGGGTACGGTTTCGGTAGTTGGGTCCACATCGGTTGCGCCCCATGCACAGAAGCTTGCTGATGCATTCATGGCCAAAAATCCTGGCACTAAGATTGACGTTCAGGGAGTTGGTTCAACAGCCGGAGTAAAGGCTGCCAATGAAGGAGCTGCAGATATCGGAATGGCTTCAAGGAATCTCAAGACTGCAGAAAAAGAATGGGGACTTGATGAACACGTAATAGCGTACGATGGTATTTCTGTAGTGGTCAATCCTGAAAACGGTGTTTCGAATATGGCAACGGAAACAGTTACAGCAATATTCAAGGGTGAAATTACAAATTGGAAAGAAGTCGGTGGAGTCGACAAAGAGATTCTAGTGGTGTCAAGAGAAGAAGGATCCGGAACAAGAGGCGCTTTTGAGGAAATCATGAATCTTGAAAAAGAGAACGCTGAAGGCAAGAAGGTATCCGCAGTTAAGGCAGACGCACTTATAGCTGAAGGAAACGGAGCGGTCAAGGCAAATGTGGCTTCCAAGACCTATGCCATAGGATACATTTCACTATCATATATCGATGATTCGGTTCAAGCAGTTGTAATTGATGGAGTGGATGCAAGCGTAGAAAATATCCTTGGAGGAACTTATACGGTATCGAGACCCTTCTTAATGCTGAGCAAGGGAGAGCTCTCGGGGATAGCCCAGGCCTATCTCGATTTTATATTCAGCGATGAAGGTCAGGCGATCGTGGCTGAAAATGCGATACCGGTAAAATAACATCCTTAGAAATGAAATCAGCAAATAAATACAAAAAGATTTTAGCTTAGGATATGAATTTCCTGGGCTGAAATCATTTTGTCGGATAATTAAGCAAAAATATAATACAGCGAATAGGTCGGGAGGTGAAGCTATGGATGAAAAAAATGAAACAGGAAGAGATGCAATAGAAAAGATTTTCAATATGAAAGAGAACAAAGCTAGAAATAGATTCGAAAAAGTAGTTGAAGCTGTTTTTCTTTTCTGCGCTTTCATGACCGTGCTGAGTGTTGCAGTAATAACCTTGTTTGTGTTCGCCCGTGGAGGTCCTTTCATATTAAAATATGGGATAGGAAAATTTATTCTTGGCAGGATTTGGCAGCCAATGGGGGATGTCTTCGGGATTCTGCCGATGATAGCGGCATCTGTCGCGGGAACCTTTGGGGCGATATTGATAGGGCTTCCAATCGGAATTATGACGGCCGTATTCTTATCAGAAATTGCTCCGCCTAAGCTGGCTGCTTTCATGAGGCCGGCTGTCGACCTCTTGGCAGGGATTCCATCTGTTGTTTACGGGTTTTTCGGATTGGTGGTAGTTGTTCCTATAATTGATAAATTGTTTGGCGGAGGGGGAAACAGCCTGCTGGCAATTATTTTCATTTTGGCCATTATGATTTTGCCGACGGTTGTAAGCATATCGGAGGCGGCGATAAAGGCAGTCCCGAAAGAGTACAGGGAGGGTTCTCTCGCAATGGGAGCGAGTCAGATTCAAACTATATTCAAGCTTGTTATTCCTGCAGCAAAATCAGGGATAATGTCAGCCGTTGTACTTGGAATTGGAAGAGCCATAGGAGAGACAATGGCGGTAATACTTGTAGGTGGAAATACGGCTTTGATACCGGCTTCGATACTTGACAGGGTCAGAACAATGACTGCCAACATAGCCATAGAAATGGGATATGCTTTTGGAATGCACCAAGACGCGCTTTTTGCTACAGGAGTCGTGTTATTTGTTTTCATAATGGGACTCAATGTATTGCTCAATCTATTGACAAGCAAGGCGGGTGATTGATATGAAGGACAGATCAATTAAGGATAGAATCCTAAGGAGTTTAATCTGGCTTTCTGCTTTTATCACAATGGGAATGTTGGTTTGGATTTTATCTTATGTATTTATAAAGGGAATGGGATCGATAAGTTGGGAATTTCTCACAGGCATGGCGAAAGGCGATGGAGAGGGAGGCATACTCCCGATGATAATTACTACATTCTATGTAATCGCAATTTCGATTGCAATGGCTACACCGATAGGCATATGCGCAGCCATATACTTAGTTGAATATGCTAAAGAGGGGAGACTCGTAAGGATTATACGCTTCGCTACAGAGTCCTTGGCGGGGATACCCTCAATCATATTTGGACTCTTCGGGTTTCTGTTTTTCGTTACGGCATTGCATTTCAAATTCTCAATAATTTCCGGGGCATTGACGCTAAGCATAATGGTTCTGCCTACAATAGTAAGGACAACAGAGGAAGCGCTCAAATCGGTTCCGGTATCATACAGAGAGGGAAGCCTGGGGCTTGGAGCTTCAAAACTTAATACAATTATAAATGTGGTTTTGCCTTCGGCCATTCCAGGAGTTTTGGCGGCTGTGATACTCAGCATAGGGCGTATAATAGGCGAAACTGCGGCAGTATACATGACAGTAGGAATGGCTCCATACATTCCTAAGGGTTTCATGGAATCAGGAAGAACGCTTTCTGTTCATCTTTATCTGCTTGCAAAAGAAGGTATATCATTTGAAAAAGCATATGCGACAGCTGCAGTATTGATACTTATTGTGGCAATTTTGAACTTTATTGCCAATAAAACGGCATCTGTATTGAATAAAAATCGCTAAAAGAGAGGTGAAAAAATGGGAACAAAGATTGAAATAGAAAATTTGGATTTGTATTACGCAGAGATTCAAGCATTGAAAAACATTTCAATGAAAATTGAAGAAAATAAGGTTACTTCTTTAATAGGACCATCTGGTTGCGGGAAGTCAACATTTCTCAGAACTTTAAATAGAATGAACGATCTGATTGAAGGCGTTACGATCAAGGGGCAGGTCAAGCTTGATGGGGATGACATTTACAGTAAAATAGATGTTATAAAGCTTAGAAAAAGGGTGGGAATGGTTTTTCAGAAACCGAATCCTTTTCCGATGAGCATTTATGACAATGTGGCCTATGGACCGAGAGCACATGGAATGAAGAAGAAAGAACTTTTGGACGAAATTGTAGAAAAGAGTCTTAGGCAGGCGGCGCTTTGGGATGAAGTTAAGGACCGCATGAAGAAAAGCGCTTTGGGCCTTTCGGGAGGGCAACAGCAGAGGTTATGTATAGCAAGGGCTTTGGCAGTGGAACCTGAGGTCATATTAATGGATGAGCCTACATCAGCGCTAGACCCCATTGCGACTTCAAAAATCGAGTCCCTATTGGAGGAACTAAAGAAGAGCTACACTATAGTTATAGTTACGCATTCTATGCAGCAGGCGGCAAGAATTTCAGACAACACGGCATTCTTCATACTGGGAGAGGTGGCTGAGTTTGATGTGACAAATAAGATTTTCACAAATCCAAGGGACAAGCGCACAGAGGACTATATAACAGGAAGGTTTGGATAGAAAGGAGGCGGAAGATTTGGGAAGAAAGCAATTTGATGATTCGATTGAAAGGCTTAAGAACGATGTTATTTCAATGATGGAAAATGTTGAAAAAATATTTGTAAAATCAGTTGAGGCCTTGTTAATACAGGATATTGAGGTGGCTAGGGAAGTCATAGCAATGGACGATGAAATAGACCGGCAGAGGGATGCCATAGAAGAAACTTCAGTGGAACTTATAGCGCTTCAACAGCCGATGGCTACAGATCTTAGAATTATATTTTCGATTTCTAAAATTATAACCGATTTGGAACGGATTGGAGATTTTTCGGTCAACATTGCCAAGGAAACAATCAAGATAGGCAATGAGCCTTTGATAAAACCCTTGATTGATATTCCTAAAATGCAAACAATCATTAGCGGAATGCTCAAAAATGCAAAAAGAAGTTTCATTGACGGAAATGTTTATTTGGCGTATGAAGTGGGAGCGGAAGATGAACTTATTGACAATTTTTACAAAGGAATATACAGCGAAATATTGATAATGATACATGAAAACGATCGCTATATAAACCAAGGCACCAAACTTCTTTTTATAGGAAGGTATCTTGAAAGGATAGCTGATCACATAACAAACATATGCGAGAGGATAATCTATATATATTCAGGAGAGAAAGCAGATATCAACTAGCGTTACAATTACAGCAAAAGAAGTTTGAGTGGTGGGGTTTGACAATTAAATGTTTTCAGCATTTTAAGAACTAAGCAGCAAGTGAAATTAGAATGTCTTTTCACTTGCTGCGTTATGCGTGTTTGTTTTATGCTAGGCTTGTTTTCTTTTGAGATAAGTAGTAGTATAAATGTAGGACAAGTGGTCAAGTTAAATATTTTAGGAGGAATTTTTTTGAACGTTAAAAAGAATGTTTGGACTATCGTGGGGGGCGGCAATGGCGGCCAGTCTCTTGCAGGACACCTTG
>CAZTZB010000023.1:0-23181 GCA_964617505.1 uncultured Peptostreptococcaceae bacterium
TAGATTGCTTTGCAGGTTTTTTAGCTTTTATTCCCACTCTATGGTTTATATGTTCAAGTGCTTCAAATCATCCTTCCTTTCGAAAAATATATTCACTGCTTTTGTAGAACTTAGATTATACAAACTTTCACTTTTAAAACTGACTATGGTCTTTTTTATTGATTCAATTTAATTTCATAAATATGATAGAATATTTTCATACAATATTAATGGAGGAACACCATGCAAAAGATAAAACTTGGAACAACCGGACTCAAGGTCTCAAGAACGGCATTTGGCGCATTGCCCATCCAGCGCGTTTCATTTGATGAAGCAAAAGATTTGATGATGAAGGCATTTGACAATGGCATCAACTTTTTTGACACAGCAAGGATGTACAGCGATAGTGAAGAAAAACTCGGGTATGCATTGTCTGGCATAAGGAGCCAAATCATCATTGCTACAAAGAGCCATGCAAAGGATAAAAAGGGATTGCTTGCGCATCTTGAAACCAGCCTTAAAAATCTGAAAACGGATTATGTGGATATTCTACAGCTTCACAATCCAAAAGAATTGCCCGATCCAAGTGACCCTGACGGACTGTATGGGGGGCTTTTAGAAGCAAAAGAGAGAGGTTTGATTCGCCATATCGGATTGACAAATCACAGGCTGGATTTGGCAATTGCGGCTGCCAAGTCAGGCGATTACGACACCATACAATTTCCGCTTAATTATCTGTCAACTGAAGAGGATTTGAAACTGATTGACATCTGTAAAGAAAACAATGTAGGTCTTATTGCCATGAAGGCTATGTCAGGCGGATTGATTTCAGACTCGTCGGCCGCGTTTGCATTTTTAAGGCAGTATGAAAATGTCGTTCCCATCTGGGGAGTACAGCACATTTGGGAACTCGATGAATTCTTGCAATATGAGAAAAATAATATCGAGTTGAATGATACACACTATGCCCATATCGATAAAGACCGCATTGAAATTTCGGGTGACTTTTGCAGGGCTTGCGGCTATTGCTTGCCATGTCCTGCAAATATTGATATTCCTAACGCCGCGAGAATTTCCCTGCTTCTCAGAAGGGCGGTCTACCAGAACTTCATGACTGATGAATTCCATCAGAAAATGGAACGGATAAATGACTGTATCAATTGCGGCCAATGCAAGGCTCGCTGTCCATACGGACTCGACACGCCGAATCTGTTAAAAAGAGAATTGGCGAATTATGAAAAATTTTACGAAGAAAACAAAAACAGAAATGATTAATTTCTAGAAATTCATGTTACACACTTGCAATACGTAATTAAAATAAAAACCCCGTAATCCGTTTATTTTTAACGGCTACGGGGGTTTTACGCTTTTATTTTCACTCAACAGCAATATTTTTTTCACTATTCTCACATGTTGCAATCAACGCGTTCCATACTTCCATTATCATGGTTCTCACTAAGGTATTGACCTTTTTAAAGAATATACGTACCGTTTATGTACTCTTTTTATTATACAAACCATCATGATTGCAACAATTACAGAATATATATCTATATTTTCGATGCAATTTTGAGCAATAAATGCAACGCAAATGTTTTCGTTGCAAAACTCATCAATACGTCCTACAATCTAAATACAAATCAAAAACAGTGATTTCCCAGTGCTTTTACCATAATCGTCTATACCTATATAAATTTCCCCACCATTAGTGTTTCCGAATGCCACAACAGTTTTTATCAAGTCTTCTACAAACTGCTTTTTAAATTCTATATTCATTCCTTCCTTCAGCATATCAACACCTTCTTTCTAATACCTTTCTAATACCTTTCTAATACCTTTCTAATACCTTTCTGATACCATATTCAAGTATCAGAGTATTAGAATGCTTATCAAAATAAAAAACCCTGTATACCTCAGTTTTCAAGGTTACAGGGTTTTGCACTTTTATTCCCACTCGATAGTCGAGGGTGGTTTGCTCGTTATGTCATAGACTATGCGGTTTACTCCATCGACTTCATTTACTATACGGTTTGAAATCTTCTCAAGCACCTCGTATGGAATGCGTGCCCAGTCGGAGGTCATTCCGTCTGTGGATGTTACAGCTCTGATTCCTACTGTATGGACATAGGTTCTTCCGTCTCCCATTACTCCAACCGACTTGATGTTTGGAAGCACTGTGAAGTACTGCCATATTTGCCTCTCAAGGCCTGCTTTCTTTATCTCGTCTCTAAGAATAGCATCGGATTCACTGACAATCTTAATTTTTTCGTCAGTAATTTCTCCAAGAATCCTTATTGCGAGTCCGGGTCCCGGGAAGGGCTGTCTCCAAACTATCTCGCCCGGAATCATCAGTCCCTCACCAACGAGTCTAACCTCGTCCTTGAAAAGCTGATTAAGCGGCTCTATTATCTCAAAGTCAACATCATCGGGGAGTCCCCCAACATTGTGATGGCTTTTGATTACCTCTGCTGTATCTGTTCCACTTTCTATTACATCGGGATATATCGTACCCTGAAGCAGATACTCCATCTTTCCAAGCTTCTGGGATTCTTCTTCAAAGACCCTTATAAATTCCTCGCCAATTATCTTGCGTTTCTTTTCTGGATCGGATACGCCCTTAAGTTTTCCAAGGAAGCGTTCCTGAGCGTTTACCCTTATGAGTTTCATATGGTAGGTATCTCTAAAGACCTCTTCCACTTGGTCGCCCTCGTCTTTCCTAAGCAGACCGTGGTCTACGAAAACACAGGTAAGTTGGTCGCCTATGGCTCTTTGAACCAGCACCGCTGCTACCGAGGAATCTACTCCTCCCGAAAGCGCGCAGAGAACCCTTTTGTCTCCAACTTTTTCTTTTATCTCTTTTATGCTTTTTTCTATATAATCCTGCATGTTCCAGTCTCCACTGCATCCGCAGACCTCATATAAGAAATTTTTAATAAGTTTTCTTCCAAATGACGTATGCTCAACTTCAGGATGAAACTGAACTCCATATAATTTTTTCTCTTCATTTTTCATGGCGGCGACAGGACAGTTGTCTGTCTTTGCCGTAACTGTAAATCCTTCAGGTGTTCTTTCAACAAAATCCGTATGACTCATCCAAGCGGTAGAACCGGATTCTATGTCTCCCCAAAAAACATCCTGGTCGACAATATCAATTTTCACTTTACCGTATTCCCTTTGGTTGGCTTTTGAAACCTTGCCTCCAAAGGCTTGTGCCATGAGCTGTCCACCATAACATATTCCGAGCACTGGGATTCCAAGCTCAAATATTTCCCTGGAAATATTCGGTGCATTATCCGCGTAAACACTTGCCGGTCCACCTGTGAAAATAATTCCTTTGGGGTTTCTTTCCTTTATAGCCTCTATAGAAGTTTTATACGACATGACTTCACAGTATACATTGGTCTCTCTGACTCTTCTTGCAATAAGTTGGTTGTATTGACCGCCAAAGTCGATGACCAGAATAAGCTCTCTTTCCATTAACATTTACCCTCCAATGGTTTATTCATCCACCGAAACACTATAGTTCGGCGCTTCCTTAACAATGTATATATCGTGGGGATGGCTTTCTTTTAACCCCGCACCTGTAATTCTAATGAATTTTCCATTATTAATCAAGTCGGAAATAGTGGCAGTCCCGCAATATCCCATTCCGGCCTTTAATCCGCCCATGAGTTGGAATATTATTTCTCCAAGATCCCCTTTGAAAGGAACCCTGCCTTCTATTCCCTCGGGAACAAATTTCTTGGCATTTTCTTGAAAATATCTGTCCTTGCTGCCTGCCTTCATTGCAGCAAGAGAGCCCATTCCTCTATATGCCTTAAAACGCCGCCCTCTGAAAAGAACGGTTTCTCCTGGGCTTTCTTCGGTACCTGCAAATAGTGATCCCATCATGCATACATTTGCGCCAGCAGCAATTGCTTTAACTATGTCGCCTGAAAACTTGATTCCGCCATCAGCTATTATTGGAATTCCATGCTTTGCTGCTACCTCGGCGCAATCGCAGACTGCTGTGATCTGGGGAACGCCGATTCCGGCTATTACACGGGTCGTACAGATGGAGCCGGGTCCTATTCCAACCTTTACAGCATCCGCTCCCGCCTCAATAAGGGATTCGGTGGCTTCAGCCGTTGCAACATTTCCAACAATAAGCTGCAGCTCAGGGAATGCTGCCTTTATTTCTTTTGTCGCATCAAAAACACCCTTGGAATGTCCATGGGCAGTATCAACGACAACAACATCTATTCCTACCTTTACAAGCGCTTCCACCCTATCCATAACATCCCCAGTAACTCCTACAGCGGCGCCGCAAAGGAGTCTTCCGCCATCGTCAGTTGCCCTGTTTGGATACTTGATTGCCTTTTCTATATCCTTTATAGTTATTAGCCCCTTCAAGTGGCCCTTTTTATCTACAATCGGGAGCTTCTCAATCTTCCAATGTTTCAGTATGTTTTCAGCCTCTTTCATGGAAGTGCCTTCCTTGGCTGTTATTAGTCTATCCTTTGTCATTACGTCTTTAATTGCAACTTCGGGATCATTTTCGAAGCGAACGTCTCTGTTGGTGAGGATTCCCACAAGAATATTGTTTTGGTCTGTGATGGGGACTCCTGAGATGTGGTACCTGCTCATCAGCTCTAAAGCGTCTGCGAGCTTGTGTTCGGGGGAAAGAAAGAAAGGATCTGTAATTACACCGTGCTCGCTTCTTTTTACCTTGTCTACCTCCATTGCCTGCGCTTCAATGGACATGTTTTTATGAATGATTCCGATGCCGCCCTCTCTAGCCATTGAAATAGCCATTTTAGCCTCGGTAACGGTATCCATTCCTGCACTCATTAGTGGTATGTTTAGCTTTATTTTTTTGGTCAATTGCGTTTTTAAATCGACCTGTCCCGGCAGAATCTCTGATTTTTGAGGCACTAATAATACATCATCAAATGTAAGACCTTCTTTTAAAAATTTACCTTCCATATCGACCATCCTTTCTATTATTTTGAAAATACGAAAAAAATCCAGAATAATTCTAAGTGAAATTATTCTGGATTCATGCATCAAATAACCTCACCTGTAGTCAGTCAATTTACGGTTGACCGGTAGAAACTCATGGACCATATCTCCATTATTATACAAGTGTTTATATCTTTCTATATCTATTATGTTTTTATTAAAATATCAGATATAGTCTTGTTTGTCAACCGCAAACCACTTGCTTGGATTTTATAAATTAGGCTTATACCCAAAAACCAGCCATCAATATTTTTTTATAGGTGCCGATAGAATATTTATAGATAGTTTTAATGAAAGAGGAGGCCTTCAAATGAGGATACCCGATAGCAGAACCGTTGATTTTTCGATCCTCAAGTCGCAATTCAAAACAATCCCTGAAGCGCACCGCGTATTTAAGGTAAAAATCCTAGATGTTAATGGCGGACAGGCCAGCTTGCTTTACGACGGCCATACCATAACAGCCCATGTCGACGAAGAGGGGCTCCAAAACCTGACCAATGGCGAAACCCTTTCGGTCCGGATTCTTTCTAACGAAGAAAACACAATGATTCTACAGGCCGTAGACAGGCAAACACCTACAGGTCTTTCAGAAAATGATTATTTGGCATCACTTCTCAATGGATTTGGATACAAGGCTAATTCCTCCAATCTGTTTAAAGCCAAATTTCTTTTGGCTTGCCATCTTCCTGTAACTGAAGAAATGCTGCAAGCCATGGACAAATCAATCAGATTGTCCGGACTCAAGGAAAAACCTGCTTCTTCATTAGCGGCCGCAATAAATCTTAGCCGTTTTTCCGAGCAAGAAAACATGTCTCTTTCCAAGCTTATAAAGCAATTCGATAATCCATCCACACTCCAGTCTTTCATCTATTCTCTGCGGGAAGAGCTTTTATCTATTTTCTCTTCCCGCGACCTGCTTCCCGGAAGCAAGCAATATCTTGCTCATCAGTTTGCAAAGAATTTTCTTGAAAACTATCTGATTGATCTTCCACATTTACTTGGAAACGACAATCAGCTTTCGCTTGTAAGCAGATTGTTTAATTTGAGTGAAAAAATGGCCCTTGTCTTGACCCACATCATATCTCTCGCTTTTGTATCAGCTAAAGAAAAGGGGTTTCAATCCAAGGACAATGTTCGCGGAGACACTTATCTTAAAGGCAAACAGGAAGAATTTTTAAAAGCCAACCTTTTTCAATTAGTATTTAATGACAATGCAAAGGACGCTCCGCCATTCTTTTATTTTTCCCTACCAACAGAATTCAGGAATGATCTTGGACTTTTTAACATTTTATATTTCCCCAAAGAAGCTTCATCTGAAACTACTGCTGACAAGGTCCGTTCATATCGTTTCCTGTTCAACATATCCGATACCGAACTCGGCTCCATCCTTTTCGATCTTACATTGAAAGAACAAACCATAAACCTCGAAATAAACGCAAACGAAAAATCAACCGTCCTTCTTATAAAAAAGAACTTGAAGCTTTTGAGAAGCATTATGGCCGAAGCGAATTACAATCTTTCCCATGTTATAATTCTGCAAAAGGAAACAAGCATTCTCGAAAGTGCATCAAAAATATTGAACATGCCAATACGCAAATTGGACATAAGCATATAGGAGAATATTCAATGGATAAAAAAACTAAGGCCCTTGCTCTTCAATATGATTCTGATAAAAACGAGGCCCCTATCGTTAAGGCTAAGGGATCAGGCCAGACTGCCGAAGCCATACTTAAAATTGCTAGAGAAAACAAAATTCCGGTCATGGAGGATCCAAATCTGGAATCCCTCTTTTCCTCTATACCACTTGGAGAAGAAATACCTATTGAGCTCTATGAAACCGCTGCACAATTGCTTGCCTTCATTTACACGCTGAAAACAAACGATGAATAGGATAATGCTATAGCTTTGATTCAATAGCCTTTATTACCTCATCGAGCACCTTTATGCGCGCATAGTACTTGTCCGTCGATTCTATTATAACCCAAGGCGCAAAGGATGTACTTGTCCTAAATAACATCTCATCCACAGCCTCGGAATATGCATCCCATTTTTCTCTGTTTCGCCAGTCGTCATCAGTTATCTTCCATGACTTGAGCGGGTCCTTTTGTCTCTCCTCAAAGCGCCTGAGCTGCTCTTCCTTGTCTATCTCGAGCCAAAACTTTCTGATAACCGTTCCTGCGTTGGCCAAATTTTCCTCCATCTCGTTTATTTCCTTGAATGCACGTTTCCATTCATCCTTGGAGCATAATCCTTCAACCCTCTCGACCAAAACACGTCCGTACCAGCTACGATCGAAAATTGCGATATGACCGGTCTTTGGCATTTCCTTCCAAAACCTCCATAGGTAGTGGTGTCCCATCTCATACTCGTTTGGAGCTGCAACCGGTATAACCTCATATCCTCTCGGGTCAAGTCTTTTAGTAAGTCGTTTTATGTTTCCGCCCTTCCCTGCGGCGTCCCATCCCTCGTAGGCAAGCACAACGGGAATCTTGCGCCTATATATCTCATAACCCAGTTCACTGATTCGTTTCTGTTTTTCCTTTAGTTGTTTCTTGTAGTTTTCCTTTTTGAGCGATAAAGTCAAATCCACAGACTTCAATATTGATGAATTCATTTCAGCCATTGGATAGATATTTTTTTCATTGTTCGAAGCCGCTTCGCCTTTTGAAGCCTCGGCAAGCTTTAGACGATTTTCAAGAACTTTTAGTACTGTCAAGTACATCTTCGCCGCAGCAAATCGCCTGTTCGTACCTTCTATTATAGTCCAGGGAGCGTACTCATTGTCAGTTTCACGAATTGTCTCTTCAACTGCCTCCAGATATTCATCATAGTTCTTGTTCTGCTTCCAATCCTTTTTTGTAACCCTCCAACTAGTGGCTTTATTCGATTCCAACTTATTGAAGCGTTTCTTCTGTTCCTCCTTTGATATGTGAATGAATAACTTTATGATGACATAACCGTCGTCTGTCAATTGTCGCTCAAATGCGCGTATTTCTCCATATGCTTCAGCCAATTTACTGCTGTCAATACTTTTGTTTATCCTCTCTTCAAATGTCCTATGGTACCAGCTCTTATCGAAAACAGCCAAGCCTCCACGCTTTGGTATCTTCATCCAAAAACGTTGCAAGTAAGGCCTGCGAAGCTCATCGCATTGCGGATCGCCAATTGTATGCACCGAAAATCCACGCGGATCCATTGGCAGTATCATCTGATTGATGAGGGAACCCTTTCCAGCTGCGTCCCATCCCTCAAAAACAACGATTACCGGAATATTTTTTTCCTTCAATTGCCTCTGTATAGCCCCTATTCTTGACTCATATGTCGTTTCGACCTCTTTGTATTCGCTTTTCGACAAATTCTTATTCAGTTCTATTTTCTCAAACATTTGAATCTCCTTTCCAAATATCATTTAATTTGATTTTACCCATTCGCCTTGATCCTCAAACCCGGTGAAAATCCCAAATGAATGAATGAAGCCCATATTTATGGATATAATAGAAATGACAATATTCTATTGCAAGGATATCAAAGAAATGGCCGAGCGAGAAGAAAAGCATCGCACGATGCCGTTCAATATAATAATCCTATCCTGCTTTTGCATAAAGGGAAACGAAAGAAAAAGGAGGAACTATAAATGGACAAATCAACTTTGAGCTTTAGCTATAACTCAGTAGGAATAATTATCAAAATGGGAGACATCACCCTAGAGAACACAAAAGCAATTGTAAATGCAGCCAATTCGTCCCTTCTAGGAGGTGGTGGAGTCGATGGCGCAATCCACATGGCCGGCGGTCCCGATATACTCGAGGAATGCAAATCCATTAGAAAAAAGAGGGGCAACTGCCCTCCAGGAGAGGCCGTGATAACAAGAGGCGGACGCCTGAAAGCCGAATACATAATTCATACTGTGGGTCCGATTTGGAAGGACGGAAACCTACATGAACCTGAAATCCTGAAAAATGCATACATGAATGTGCTACGTCTGGCGGCGGAAAACCATATCTATTCAATATCCTTTCCGGCAATCAGCACTGGCATATACAGATTCCCCAAAGAAATGGCCGCAAAAATCGCACTGGAAACTACACGCGACTTCATAGAAGAAACACATCTTGATGAAATACGCTTCATACTCTTCGGAGAAAGCGATTTTAAAATATATGAAAGCAGTTACAGAAACATTTTCAATCTTTACTGATTATATATTTATATTTATCTGAATTTTCTGTTATTTTGTTTGGCTTTTTCAAATATGGGTAATATTAATTAATATATAAGCTTTAATGCCAAACAATAAAAGAGAGGTGATGAAAATGACTAACTACATTGTTAGGTTCAAAAACATGTCGGATTTAAAGAAATACACAAAGATATTACGCAAGGAGAAAGGTGTAAAGGGACGAATGCAGGTAGTTTCTGATAAAAAGGAATATGATCGCGAGGAAAAAAACTATGTTTCCGGCGTAATGCTGGGAAAATACAATGAGGTTTCAACATTACGCATTGCCTATGCAAAAAGCGGCATAATCATTGGTGCAATCGTTGGAGGCGTTTCATCCCTCTTAGCAGTATACTTGGGTCTCAGTTCCGTAGCTGTAACAACTATTCCGGTAGTTGTATCCCTTGTAATCGTTTTCTACGGAGCAACCGTCGGTTCATTGATTGGACTGATGATTGGAAACATGTTCAAGAATCGTGAAGAAAGCTCATATAATGGAGAATACACACTCTTCATAAGTGATGTTGAAGACAACAAGCGGGATGTGATAGTCCAGAGTGCAGAAAAAAACAACTCATCTGAAATCAAAGAATATGGTCTAAAATTATAAATTCTACAACAGACAAATGCCCTAAGGTTTAACCTTAGGGCATTTATTATTTCTGATTGAATATCTTAATCTTTTGTTTTTCTGATAACTTACAACTGATATCCGATACCTGATATCTGTTTCCTACTCTTTAACCTTTTACTGCATACTGCCCGCTGCAAGCTAAAAAACAGTAGCAAGTAGTAAGTAGCACGTTGCACGTTGCAAGTAAAAAACTAAAAACGAAACTACAACATACCAAATCGTTCAATATTAATAAATTGAATTTAATTGTTCTTATATCTTGTATTTATTCTTGTATTTATTCTTGTATTTATTCTTGTATTTATTCTTGTATTTATTCTTGTATCTTAACTCTTTCCACTTTCCACTTTCCACTTTCTACTTACCACTTTCTACTTTCTACTTTCTACTTTCTACTTTCCACTTTCCACTCTTACTACATCATTCCAGGCATTCCGCCCATTCCACCCATTCCGCCCATTGGGGATTCAGGCTCAGGAGTATATACAACAGCCGCTTCGGTTGTAAGGAAAAGTGCCGAAATGGAAGCCGCATTTTGAAGAGCCGAACGTGTAACCTTTGTAGGGTCAACTATACCAGCTTTTAGCATGTCTACATACTCACCTTTCAAAGCGTCGAAGCCCATTCCCGGTTCGCTTGCTTTAAGCTTTTCTACCACAACAGAACCCTCAAGCCCTGCATTTTCAACTATTTGTCTTACAGGCTCCTCGAGTGCACGCTTAATAATCGTGGCGCCGGTTTTTTCATCGCCTTCAAGACCCTCAATAAGTTTCTCAATTGTCGGAATGATATTGATTAAAGCAGTTCCTCCACCGGGAACTATTCCTTCTTCTACTGCAGCGCGTGTGGCATTCAACGCATCTTCAATTCTGAGTTTTCTTTCCTTCATCTCAGATTCTGTAGCCGCTCCAACTTGTATTACCGCAACTCCACCGGACAGCTTGGCAAGTCTTTCCTGAAGTTTTTCTATATCAAAATCAGAAGTGCTTTCTTCGATTTGAGCCTTGATTTGATTGATTCTATCCTTTATTTCTTTCTCTTCTCCCGCTCCGTCTACAATAGTAGTGTTTTCCTTTGATACCTTAATAGTATTTGCGGTTCCAAGCATGTCGAGAGTGGCTTCCTTCATATCCAAGCCAACCTCTTCGGAAATAACTGTTCCACCTGTGAGCACTGCAATATCAGCGAGCATTGCCTTTCTTCTGTCTCCGAATCCTGGAGCCTTTACTGCAACCGCTTCGAATGTTCCTCTAAGCTTGTTGACAACCAAAGTGGCCAAGGCTTCGCCATCAATGTCTTCAGCTATAATTAACAGCTTCTTGCCTTGTTGCACTATCTTTTCCAAGATTGGAAGAATCTCCTGAATGTTGCTGATCTTCTTGTCTGTTATGAGGATGTAAGGGTTGCTTAGTACCGCTTCCATTTTATCGGTATCTGTTACCATGTATGGAGAAAGGTATCCTCTGTCAAATTGCATTCCTTCAACTACTTCAAGGTGGGTTCCCATTGTCTTGCCTTCTTCAACGGTTATTACTCCATCCTTGCCGACCTTATCCATTGCATCCGCAATGAGATTGCCAATATTTTCATCAGAAGCAGATATAGAGGCGACCTGTGCAATTGCTTCCTTGTTTTCGATTATCTTTGAATTGCCTTTTATTTCTTCAACTGCCAATTCAACAGCCTTCTCGATGCCTTTTTTAAGAATCATCGGGTTCGCGCCTGCTGCAACATTTCTGAGTCCTTCTCTAATTATTGCTTGAGCTAAAATGGTAGCCGTTGTAGTTCCGTCGCCAGCAACATCGTTTGTTTTAGTTGCAACTTCCTTTACAAGCTGAGCCCCCATATTTTCGTACGCGTCTTCAAACTCAATTTCCCTTGCAATTGTAACACCATCATTAGTTATTAGTGGTGATCCAAATTTCTTGTCAAGAATTACATTTCTACCTTTTGGTCCAAGTGTCACTTTGACCGTGTTAGCCAGTTTATTTACGCCTTCTTCAAGCTTTTTTCTGGCGTCTTCACCAAATTTAATTTCTTTAGCCATTTTATTCCCTCCGTATTATTATTTAGTCTATTCTACTATTGCAAGAATATCGCTTTGCTTTACAATTGTGTACTCTTCGCCGTCATATTTAATTTCAGTGCCGGAATACTTTGAAAAGATAATAGTATCGCCAACAGCGACCTGCATCTCTACTTCATTTCCTTCAACCATTCCGCCCGGCCCTACTGCCACTACCTTAGCCATTTGGGGTTGTTCCTTGGCTTGACCCGGAAGTACAATTCCGCTCTTTGTCTTCTCAACGGCATCCACCTTCTTTATTACGACTCTGTCTCCTAATGGTTTGATGTTCACTCAAAACCCTCCTTTTATATTCTGTTATTTGATTTTTTCGATTATTAGCACTCTCTTTTGTTGAGTGCTAGCCCAATTACTACTTTAATACAAATACATAAAAAATACAACTCCTTTAGCAAAATTTCTATAATATATATTCAAAAAAAACAGATTTTTATTTGACGGCAAATGGCAATTCAAAAAGTTTCTTGGCCAATTCAAACAACTTATTCTCACAATTTCAATCTTTCGCAAATGCAAAGGTTAAAGTTATGATAAAATGAATATATGTAAAAAAGATAAAATATTGGGAGGAAATACGGTGGATTATTTTTTAGCAAGACAGCCAATTTTTAAGAAAGATCTTTCAGTCTACGCTTACGAATTGCTTTTCAGAAACAACCCCAATGAAAACAATTGCACCCTCAAATCCAACGAATCAATCCCCAACATATCAAACTATGATACAGGAGATCAAGCTACTTCAAATGTCCTTATAAACAGTTACTTAGCGGCAGATTTCGATTCCTTTTCACATGGCAAGAAGGTTTTCATCAATTTCACTAAAAATTTGATCATTGATGAATCCCCTATGATTTTCCCCATCAGATCCCTAGTTGTCGAACTTCTCGAAACTATCAGTCCCGATTCAGTCTTAATCGAGAAATGTAAGAATTTAAAGAAAAAGGGATACACCTTGGCTTTGGACGACTATGTCCATGAAAGAGACAAGGAAAACCCCCTTATTGATATTGTGGATATACTCAAGGTGGATTTCTTGGATAATTCAAAGCAAGAGATATCTCACATTGCCCAACTATACAAAAACAAGCCAATTATATTGCTGGCTGAAAAAGTCGAATCAGCCGAGATTCTTCAATTTGCAATAAACGAGGGCTTTGAATATTTTCAAGGGTATTTTTTCAGCAAACCAACCATGGTAAGCGGAAAATCGCTACACAGCGACAATAAAAGTTTTCTCCTAATACTTAATGAATTGTACAATCCCGAACCCGATTTTGATAAAATATCAAATATAATTCAAACAGATATTTCCCTTTCCTACAAACTTCTAAGATTAGTCAATTCTGCAGCTTACTACAAAGCCTGTGAAATCAAATCAATAAAGCAGGCCACCGTGATGCTGGGTATAAAAAAACTCAAGAACTGGACACTTCTGCTAATGTTAGTGGATGCCGGCAAAAACAAACCAGCAGAGCTCGTCCGCATATCAATCATACGGGGAAGCCTTTTGGAATCGATATCAAAGCATACGCCGTATCGAAATATGTCCTCGGAATTTTTTTTGATGGGGCTTTTTTCAATGATTGGACTAATAATGGATTCCCCCATAGAAGAATTGCTTAAGGATTTGCCTTTGTCCAATCTTGTTAAAGACGCCTTGATGGGCAAGGACAACCCATACAAAAAAATATATGACATTGTACTTCTATACGAAAAAGCCGAATTTAACGAAGTATACCGAATGACTTCAGAAATGAACATACCCTCAAATGTTCTTTCAAAATACTACAAGGATTCCATATCCTTCGCCCACGAAGCCTTTGAATCTCAATCATAACAAAAATAAAAAGCAGCCAATATTGAAAGCACTTCAATATTGGCTGCTTTTTATTTACTATTGCAAAGGGACCTATGCCTCCTTTGCTTCGGGAACCTTACTAAGAACAAACCCTCCTAATACAAACAATACTATGACGCTAAAAACTCCAAGTCGCGAATCCCCCGAAAGCTGTGAAACCACCGCAATGAGAAATGGTCCCAAGAATGTGGCAAACTTGCCGAATATGTTGTAGATTCCAAAAAACTCGTTTGATTTTTCCTTGGGAACAAGCTTAGCGAAGTAGGAACGACTAAGCGCTTGAATACCGCCCTGCGATGAAGCCACCATCATAGCCAAAACCCAGAACTGCCCTGTCGTCTGGATGAAGTATGCATAGGAGCATATGCCTATGTAAATTAAAATCCCAAAATAGAGCATCCGCTTTCCCTTAAACCTTTTAGAAAGTTTCCCATATAAAAGGGCAAAAGGAAAAGCAACAAACTGTGTTGCCAATAGAACCACAAGAAGGTCATTCCCTGCTATTCCAACATCCAAGCCATATACGGCAGCCATCTTTATTATTGTGTCCACTCCGTCTATATAAAAGAAATATGCCAAAAGAAACATAAAGATCTGTTTATTTCCTGAAACATCTTTTATTGTCCCGTAAAGCCTCTTAAATGACCTTTGCACAGGCCTTGGCTCACGATCAATATAGTTGACTTGCTTTACATTCCTAAGCATGGGAATTGTAAAAAGCCCCCACCAAAGAGCCGTTATGATAAATGAAAGCCTGGTAGCCGAAGCCGCATTCATCCCAATTATTTCAGGTTTCATAATCAGCCCTATGCTTGCAATGAAAGGTATTGTACTTCCTATATATCCAAATGCAAACCCGCTTGATGAAACCCAGTCCATTCTCTCCATTACAGTCACATCAACCAAAAATGCATCATAAAAGATATTCGCTCCGGCAAAACCGATAACCGTCATTATGTACAATGAAAGGCACTTGACCCATTCTCCCTCTCCCACGGTTGAAAGCGCCGCCGTAAAAACAACACCTATTAGAAAGAAGAATATAAAAAACTTTTTCTTGTATCCCCTATAGTCCGCTATGGTACCAAGAATCGGGGCAAGCACAGAAATAAGAATTGTTGCAAGCGAATTGGCATATCCCCAATAAGCTGTCGAAAGGCTTGTAGGAACACCAGTTGCGATGTTTTTATAGTAGAGTGGCAAAATTGCCGTTGTAATGGCAATTGAATAAGCTGAATTTGCCCAATCATATAGAATCCAACTGCGTTCTTCTTTTTTCATGAAAGTCTCCTTTTTAAAGCAAGCTCATATTTCAGATATTTCATCTTTATTATATAATAAGAGCAGCAATTAAAACCACAATAAATGGGTAATATTTAATTATGGAATGGGGGATTATCATGCCAGACATCATGTCCCACATATTGATGGGTTACGACGTTATAAACAACTTGCCCAGTAGCAACAGCTTCAAACAGGCCGCCGCAAATCACTCCGGTCTGTTCAACGATGGCCTTCAAGGCCCAGACCCTTTCTTTTACCTTGAAAATTTTCCTTGGGGCAAACATTCTTTAAAAAATATCGGGAATCTTATGCACAAAGAAAAAACCGGAGTTTTTCTATTGGATCTGATAGAATCCCTAGGCAATTTAGGCAATTGTCCAGAGATGAAAGCTTCCTGCCTTTGCGGACTAATATGCCACTATTGCCTCGACACAATATGCCACCCATACATATTCTATTTTTCAGGATTCGACTATTCCGGCAATAACCCGAAATACTCCGTTTGCCACAAAAAATTCGAAACCATTCTTGATATGCTTCTAGTCAGACAAATGGTAAAGGAGCCTTCCCGTTTCATAACCAGAGCCGACTTTCTTGAAACCTCGGAAGATGTACATTGCGCCTACGAAGATTTTTCAAAAGAAATTCTGCTTCTTTACGGAAAGTCGATTTCAACTGCAATGTGTCTTAAATCTCTTCGCTATATGAAATACTCCTTAAAAGTTTTGCACGACCCAATTGGTCTTAAAAGACCATTGATTCTTCTCTCCGACAGTATATTCCGCACACATGGCATGTACAGTGCCACCGTCTACGATTACAAAAAAATCAAGTCTATCGATTATGCCAACATTTCGCATGAAACATGGAAACATCCTGTTACCGGGGAGGCCTCAACCGACAGTTTCTTCGATTTATATGAAAAAGCCGCCGCCAATGCTGTTAAACTAATATCAGCGGCAGACGACTACCTAAACGGCAAATTCGACAAAAGCGAGCTTCAAGGCCTCTTCCCCGACCTTGATTACAACACAGGCCTAAAAGGCGATGATCCCATGGTTTTCCACAAGTGTCTATTCGACTAAAACCAAAAAAAAGCAACCCCGCATTCCTTTCGGAATACGGGGTATTTTGTTTTTTATCAATTTTAAATTGATTCGGCTTAGTACCAGCCTCTCCACTTCATAGCAGTTGCAACTATTCTTACTGATTTCATGAAAGCCGCAGTTCTCATGTCAGTTTTAAACTCGTCTTTGATAGCCCAAATTTCGTCGAAAGCTTTGTTCATGAGTTCTTCTTGTCTTCCTTGTACTTCATCAAATGTCCAATAGAAGTTTTGAAGGTTTTGAACCCACTCGAAGTATGAAACTGTTACGCCGCCTGAGTTTGCAAGAATATCAGGAACAAGTATAATTCCTCTTTCTTGAAGAACTTTGTCACCTTCAATAGTAGTAGGTCCGTTAGCGCCTTCGCAAACGATTTTAGCATTAATGATTTTAGCTACTTCGCCTGTGATTTGTCCTTCAAGAGCAGCAGGAAGCAATACATCAACAGGAACGCTGAAGATATCTTTTCCGTCTGTTACGCTCTTGCCTTGGAATCCTTCAATCACCTTGTGTCCATCATCGTATACATACTTGATTAGAGCAGGTATATCAAGACCATTGTCATCAACCATTGTTCCGCTGATGTCTGCTATGGCTACAACTTTTGCTCCCAATTGATGAAGGAAGAGTGCTGTAAATGAACCAACATTTCCGAATCCTTGAACGGAAACTCTAGCGCCTTTCCATTCCAAGCCAACTTTTTCAGCGGCTCTTCTAGCCATTAGTGCAACACCGTATCCTGTAGCTTCTGTTCTAGCAAGCGAACCATTAAACGAAACAGGTTTTCCTGTTATGCAACCAGGCTCTTTGTGTCTTCTAATCATTTCATATTCGTCAATCATCCAAGACATGATTTGTCCTGTAGTGTTGACATCAGGAGCAGGAACGTCTACATTGTCGCCAATAAGGTCTGCAACGGCTCTTATGTATCCTCTTGACAATCTTTGAAGTTCGCCTTCTGAAAGTTCTCTAGGATCTACTATAACTCCGCCTTTTCCGCCGCCATAGGGAATACCGGTTACGGAACATTTGAAAGTCATCCAAGTTGAAAGTGCTTTAACTTCTTCAACTGATACGTTTTGGTGGAATCTAATTCCGCCTTTTCCAGGACCAACTGCATCATTATGTAGTGATCTGAAACCCTTGAAGCATTTAATCTTTCCATTATCCATTCTTACAGGTATGGATACCTCAGCACATCTTTTTGGCTCTTTCAGCAATTCATATACAGCCGGATCTGCACCAAGAAGATCACAAGCTTTTTTGAGTTGTTGTTGCGCCATTTCATGTGGATTCAATACTTTTTCTGCCATTTGATAGGCCTCCTCATAATAGTTTTTATATAGTTGTTGAATTGCAAACAGTTTAAAAATACTTTGTGAAAATTTTAACTTTTTTGCTATTCATAAAAACTCTTACATCACACATTTGTATAATAACATAGCATTTTTTTATTGTAAATGTTACCCATTACTTTTTTTATTTAAAAATACTTCAAATATTCCACATGGAATAAATAAGTTCAAATTGTCACATTTACACTCGAAACACTTATTCCTAGCCGTTTTTTAATTTGAATGTTCACACTATTCTGTATTTCTTCTATTACTCTTTTTATAAATACTTGCTTTTCGCAGATAATTATTAAATTAACAATCATTTCTCCTTTGTAAAGTGATATTTCGGTTTTTTTAATTTTCTTAAGACCCTCTACAGGCTTCAATGCAAATTTCACAATGTCATCAACAACATGTTCAGATACGCTTATCTTACCCATTGGACCATCTGAAATCACAACGCTCATTAATCCACCTCCCAAATATTGCAGAATATCTTGTCACCTTCATTATATCCCTTTATTCTTTATTCAGAAAGTCCTAATAGATCTCTCAATTTTAATATTTTATAAGCAAATTCTATTTTAAGACAATTATTTTCTCTTTTTTCCATTGTTTAGGCAAGATTTTGTTGTATAATCACCTTGAATGATATTTTATTAAAGGAGGCGGAAATCAATGGCTTATAAAATTAATGATGCTTGCATCAATTGCGGTGCTTGCGAAGCAGAATGTCCGGTAGACGCTATTAGCGCAGGAGACGGCGCCTATGTTATCGACGCGGATTCATGCATTGACTGCGGCGCTTGTGCAAATGTGTGCCCAGTAGACGCTCCTCAACCGGAATAGTCGACAAAAAGAAAAACCAAGGGAATTTCCCTTGGTTTCTTTTTGCAATAAAGGTCTCAATCTTTTATTCTGTATGTAAGAGTAAGAAGGCTATCTATAAGATGAACATTCTCTACGATTATCCCTTCTGGTGTAGTTATATCTGTAGGTGCAAAGTTCCAAATGGCGCGAATCCTGCCAGCACGACATAACCTTGAAGCCACATCTTGTGCGCTCTCCTTGTTTGTACAAACAAATGCTATATCAATATCGTTATTTTCAATGTATTCCTCTACACCATCGAAATCATATATCTTTATGTCTCTCATCATCATTCCGATCAGACGAGGGTTGATATCAAACATGGCTTTGCAATTAAACCCCGTTTTTTCGAAATTGGTATAGTTGACCAAAGCCTGACCAAGATTTCCCGCCCCTATGATTACTATGTTGTAGCCCTTGTTGAGGCCAAGTATCTTGCCTACTTCATCGTGCAACTCCGAAACATTGTAGCCATAGCCCTGTTGGCCGAAACCACCAAAATTATTAAGGTCCTGCCTTATCTGGGACGCGGTAAAACCCATGATGTCTCCAAGTTCCTTCGAGGAAATCTTCTCGATGCCCTTGTCCATCAAGTCTTTTAAATATCTATAATACTTTGGCAACCTTCTGATGGCAACCATCGAAACTTTATACTTTTTTTCCATTGTAAAAACCCCTATACTTAAGATAATCTTTCACCAACAAAATTATAGCATTCGGGAAATATTATGTCAAATATTTATCAATTGATTTTTCTTAAATAAAAGAAATCACCCTGCTAAAAAAGGACTGAATCCATGATTACAATATCAGCCAAAAATTTAAATAAAAGCTTCGGCGTTGAATCCATATTGGAAGAAATAAGCTTCACAGTAAACAAAGGAGACAAAGTTGGGCTTATAGGCAAGAACGGCTCAGGAAAAAGCACACTGTTCAAAATGCTCACCGGGATACTTCCATCTGACGGCGGAAGCCTTTTCATCCCAAAGGAAATGAGCCTGGGATACCTGGAACAAACACCGGATTTTGATAATATTTTAACGATAGAATCCGCATGTGCGGAAATTTTCAAAACCCTTATGGATATGGAAGAAAGGCTTCACGATTTGGAACATTCTATATCCTCATTCAAGGACCACCACAATCCTTCCTATGAAAAAACTATGCAGCAGTATTCAAACCTGCGTGAAAGCTTTGAGGAAATGAATGGGTACGGATATAAAAGCGAAATCCGCGGAGTACTGATAGGTCTTGGCTTTCGTAAAAGCGAATTTGGCAAACCGGTTAACACCTTAAGCGGCGGACAGAAATCGAGGCTAAACATAGCAAGGCTTCTCCTTGCAAAACCTGACATACTGCTGCTTGACGAACCTACAAACCATCTTGACATTGATGCAATAAATTGGCTTGAAGGATATCTTAAAAATTATGAAAACAGCGTTCTCCTTATTTCCCATGACCGGTATTTTATAGACCAGGTGGCAACTTGCATATTTGAAATTGAGAATAAGCATCTTATTTCCCACAAGGGAAAATATTCCGACTTCGTTAAATTCAAGAAAAATCTCCGGGAAATGCAGCTGAAAAGATATCTTGAATCGCAAAGCGAAATAGAAAAGCAAGAGGAAATAGTGCGCCGATTCAAGCAGCACGGAACTGAAAAACTGGCAAAGAGAGCCGCCAGTAGAGAAAGAAAGCTTGATAAAATTGAAAGAATCGAAAAACCTGAATTCATGAATGACAAGGCATCAATCAAGTTTAAAACTCAAATAAAAAGCGGAAAAGATGTCCTTTTTGTAAAAAACATTTCAAAAAACTTTTTGGGCCGCACAATTTTCTACAACATAGACTTTGACATATACCGCAATGACAAGGTTGGACTTATTGGCCCTAACGGAATTGGAAAGACAACCTTGTTTAAGATACTGCTTGGACAGCTCAAAACGGATACCGGTGAAATAAAGCGTGGACACAATGTCAATTTCGGATACTACGACCAGGAACTGCAAGGACTTAAAGATGAAAACAACATCTTTGAAGAAATAGCCTCCGATAATCCACACCTTACGAATACAGAAATAAGAACAATGCTAGGCAGTTTCCTTTTTTACGGAGACGATGTCTTTAAAAATATCGACACCCTTAGCGGAGGAGAAAAGGGCCGCATTTCGCTTCTTAAGCTCATGCAGTCCAAATCGAATATGCTTCTTCTTGACGAACCCACAAACCACTTGGACATTCCCTCAAAAGAGGCTCTCGAAGACGCCTTGTCATCTTACGAAGGGACATTTCTTGCAATTTCTCATGACAGATACTTCTTAAACCGTGTATGCAATCGCATATTCGAAATGTCCGAGGACAAGATTGTATCCTATATGGGAAATTATGACGATTATCTCGAAAAGAAACTTCTTCTTGAAGAGCTGAATAAAGAAGAGTATGCACCTGCAAAAACTAAAACCCAAGTAAGGGATGAGCGAAAACGACAGAAGGAATATGAAAAACTGCTGCGAGAAGAAAAAAGACGCCTACAGAATATTGAATCTGAAATCGCTGCGGCCGAGGAAGAAAAAGCCGATTTGGAAGCCCTTATGTGCATAGATGACGTTTCAAGCGACTTTGAAAAAATGCAAAAGCTTTCCCTAAGCTATGAAATATTGGAAAAAACCATAAAAAATCTGTATGATGAATGGGAATCTTTAATTTGATATTGACATTGAGGCAAAATCAATTTAGAATGTTGAATTGATAATTGAAATAACATTTCAAGGAGGAATACTAATGGTATTTGATAGAATTAAAGAAATCGTCGTAGAGCAACTTGTTTTAGACAATGCAGACGACATCAAAATGGAAACATCAATGATTGACGATTTGGACGCAGACTCTTTAGATGCAGTCGAAGTAATCATGGCCATAGAAGATGAATTCGATATAGAAATCGACGATGAAGACGCAGAAGGTTTTAGCAGCATAGGCGACATCGTCAATTACGTGAATTCAAAGATTTCAGAATAATTTCAATAAAAATAAGACCCGACTAATGTCGGGTCTTATTTTTATTCGAATATTGTCGAAACTTTCAAACATTTCTGTATAATTATATTTTTATGGGATAATTATTTTTAATCAATTATTTTTATAAAAAGATTGATAATCTCACTTTTGTGGATAAGTAATAGCTTTTCCACAAAAATTCAAACAAAACATAGGTTCTCTTTTACCTTTTTTAAATATTCTAAGCGTTTTTCAATAAAGTTATCAACATCGTCCACACTCTTATCCACAAAGCAATGTTAAATTCCAAGTCCTTTTATGGTTTACATAATCCTATTTTGAAACCTTATATTTGATTCCCAACGATAAATTTGGCACAGCATTTGCATATAAGTCAGCAATATTTCCTGCTTTGAAATCAAAATAGGCTGCTGACGCCACCATGGCTGCATTATCCGTGCAAAGACCCATGGAAGGGAAATAATATTCAAAACCCATCTCCTCAGACTTCTCTTTAAGCAAAGCCCTCAGCCTTGAATTTGCCGCTACTCCTCCGGAGACAACCAATCTGTTTGATTTCTGCTTGCTAAGCGCCATTATGGACTTTTCAACCAGAACCTCTACCACCGCCTCTTGAAAACTGGCTGCCACATCGGCTCTATTTATTTCGATGTCTTTCATCTTGCAATCGTTTAGGTAATTTAAAACCGCGGATTTAAGCCCGCTGAAGCTAAAATCAAGGCTTCCCTTATTAAGATATGCTCTCGGAAAATGAATTGCCTCCCGGTTTCCAAGCATTGCCTCCTTGTCAATCAAAGGCCCTCCCGGATATCCAAACCCAAGTGCCCTAGAAATCTTGTCAAAAGCCTCGCCCGCCGCATCGTCTAGCGTTTTTCCGAGAATCTCGTATTTCCCATATCCGAGAACATTGACCAAATGGGTATGTCCTCCTGATACAACCAGTCCCACGAACGGAGGCTCAAGCTCCTTGTGTTCTATGAAATTGGCGCATATATGTCCCTCAATGTGGTTTACTGCCACAAAGGGCTTTCCGGCGCCGTAAGACAAGCCCTTGGCCGTTGAAAGGCCAATAAGAAGGGCACCAACTAGCCCCGGTCCGTAGGTGGAAGCTATTGCATCGAGATCTTCAAGTTTTATCCCTGAAAGCTTGAGCGCTTCATCTATAACCTGCGAAATTGCCTCAACATGCTTTCTCGAAGCAACCTCCGGAACCACACCGCCGAAACGCTTGTGTATGTCTATCTGGGAAAGAACCACATTAGAAAGCACATACCTTCCGTTTTTAACTACAGAAGCCGCAGTCTCATCGCAGCTACTCTCAATTCCTAGTATCAAAATATCCTTTTCCATCTTCATCACCCCACCCCTATTCCAAAAAATCGTTATAATTTTTCCCCGTATAACGACTCAAGCCTTGCCTTCTCACTGCGCCCTACTGCTATTTTTCATGCCTTTTGTCTTTCAAGAAAATCTAAAATTCGCAAACTCACTTCGTATCGGGCTAAAGCCAAAGCGAATTTATAACGATTTTATCTTATCCAAAAGGGTGAAAAATAAAGCATCGGTCGATGTTTCGGAGTCAAGTACTTTCGCCTTACTGCGTTACAATAGAAACAAAAGCATAAACTCAAATATCTAACTATCTTTAGCGTATTTTTCGTTCTACTCTCTTCTGTTTTATATCTTTTGTTTTCTCTGACAACTGACATCTGATATCTGACAGCTGTCTTTCCACGTTCTACTCTCTTCTGTTTTATATCTTTTGTTTTCTCTGACAACTGACATCTGA
>CAZTZB010000024.1:0-7204 GCA_964617505.1 uncultured Peptostreptococcaceae bacterium
CGAGGGAGGGTTTTATGAAAACGGCTTTGATTACAGGAATAACCGGGCAAGATGGATCGTATCTTGCAGAATTTTTACTTGATAAAGCATATGAGGTTCATGGAATCATCAGAAGAAGCTCTTCGTTCAACACGGGAAGGATTGAGCACCTTTACATAGATGAATTGTTAAAAGACATGAAGAGTCAAAGCAGAATAAAATTGCATTACGGCGATATGACGGATTCCACAAGCCTCATTCGATTGATAAGGGAAATAAAGCCCGATGAGATTTACAACCTTGCTGCAATGTCTCATGTAAAGGTGTCATTTGAAATTCCGGAGTATACAGCGGATACAGATGGGATTGGAACGTTGAGGCTATTAGAGGCGGTTAGATTTCTTGGCTACGAGGAGAGAACCCGCATTTATCAGGCATCCACTTCGGAACTTTTCGGAAAGGTTCAGGAGTTTCCTCAATGCGAAACCACTCCCTTTTATCCAAGAAGCCCATATGGTGTTGCAAAGCTTTATGGATACTGGATTACAAAAAATTATCGCGAAGCCTATGGCATGTTTGCCGTTAACGGCATACTTTTCAATCACGAGTCTGAGCGGAGAGGCGAGACCTTTGTAACGCGAAAGATAACCCTGGCCGCTGCAAGGGTAAGAAAAGGAACCCAAGACAAGCTCTACCTTGGAAATTTGGATGCAAAACGGGATTGGGGCTATGCGAAGGACTATGTGGAGTGCATGTGGCTAATGCTACAGCATGACAAGCCTGACGACTTTGTGATTGCATCAGGAGAGATGCATAGTGTAAGGGAATTTACAACACTGGCTTTTTCAGAGGCCGGAATTAATTTGGAATGGAAGGGAAGAGGAGTCAAAGAAAAAGGGATATGCAGCAAAACGGGAAGAGTTTATGTAGAAATCGACCCGAAGTATTTCAGACCTTCGGAAGTAGAGCAAATGTGCGGCAATCCCGATAAAGCAAGAAAGGTTCTCGGTTGGAATCCTTCAAAAACCAGTTTCGATGAACTTGTAAGATTAATGGTTAGGAGCGATATTGATTTGGTTGAAAAGGAAAGTAGGATAAGATGCGAGTTTGACTAGGGGAAGGTGTTTCTAATGAAGAGGGATTCCAAGATATATGTCGCAGGACACATGGGTATGGTTGGTTCTGCGATAACTAGGGGATTAAAAGATAAAGGTTATGAAAATGTAATTGGGAGAACTTCAACGGAACTCGATTTGACAAGACAATATGATGTTGAAAGATTCTTCGAGGATGAAAAGCCTGAGTATGTAATTCTGGCAGCAGCCAAGGTCGGGGGTATTCAAGCGAACGATACCTATCCTGCTGAATTCATTTACAAAAATCTTATGATTGAGAGTAATGTCATTCATAATGCGTATTCACATGGTGTGAAGAAATTGCTGTTTCTTGGCAGCTCGTGCATTTATCCCAGAATTTGCAATCAACCTATTAAAGAAGAGTATCTGTTGACCGGTCAGCTTGAGCCGACCAATGAGGCATACGCAATAGCAAAGATAAGCGGCATTGAGCTTTGCAAATTTTACAGAAGGCAGTATGGGTGTGATTTTATTTCGGCTATGCCTACGAATCTTTATGGGATCAGTGACAATTTTGATTTAAGAACTTCGCATGTAATGCCGGCATTAATTAGGAAGTTTCATGAAGCGAAAATTAGCAAGGCAAAGGAAGTTGTTATATGGGGAACGGGAAAACCCATGAGAGAATTCCTGTATGTGGATGACTTGGCTGACGCTTGCATTCATATGATGAATGTGTATTCGGAAGAAAGCCATGTGAACATTGGGACGGGAGAGGATATTTCTATTGCAGAATTAGCTAAAATCATAAGCAGTATTGTGGGATATGATGGTGATATTGTACAGGATTTATCAAAACCTGACGGTACGCCTAGAAAACTTCTTGATGTTTCTCTTTTGCATTCTATTGGATGGAAACATACTACGGATTTGTGCGATGGAATCGAAAAAACATATAGATGGTATTTTAATCAAACCTTATGAATGAGATTTGGAAAGGAAGATATATTTAGACGAAAAAGGGGTAGAATAATGATTATTGTAAGAGTTAGTTCCGGTCTTGGAAATCAAATGTTTCAGTATGCTTTGTACTTAAGCTTGAAGGAAAGAAAAGATGATGTGAAAATGGATCTTTCTTATTATGATTTTAATTCTCCACATAATGGCTATGAGCTTGATTCGGTATTTGGAATTGTGGGAGATGTTGCGAGCAATCAAGAGTCATTGGAATTTGGTGATATAAAAAGAGGGTTTTTATCGAGAGCGCGGCGGAAATTCGTATATTTAAAAAAGACACATTATAAAGAAAAAAAGTTTTCTTACAACAGGGAAGTTTTTGAAATTGATAATGTGTATCTTTCTGGATATTGGCAGACTGAAAAGTATTTTTGTGAAATAGAGAATAAAATAAAAAGCGCCTTTGTATTTAAACGAGATATTGGTGAATATAATGCAAGTATTATTAGGAAAATGCGGGAAAAAGAATCCGTAAGTATACACATTAGACGTGGAGATTATCAAGGTGAAACGAAAACATCTAAAAAGCATGGAGGAATTTGCAATTTAGACTATTATGAAAAAGCGTTGAGACTTATGAAATCAAGATTGAAAAATCCGGTGTTCTATGTTTTTTCAGATGAACCGAATTGGGTCAGAGAGAATTTGAAAATAGAAAACACTGTATATGTAGATTGGAATACGGGTAAAAACAGTTATTTGGACATGCAGCTAATGAGTAATTGCAGACATAATATCATAGCAAACAGTTCTTTCAGCTGGTGGGGAGCATGGCTAAACGATAACACAGAGAAAATAGTTGTAGCTCCGGGGAAATGGTTTAATAGTGATGAGGATATTAGCGATATAGTACCATTGGGTTGGCATAAATTAATGATAAATAATTAACATTTTATTATGCATTATGGTATATAATGAAAGTAGAAACCTAAAGGTGGGGATATCATGAAGCGGTTCGAAAGTTACATACAGGAGCATATGTGCCACTACAAGATGGACTTTTTGAGGGTCAAGGAAAAAGGTGTTTACCGGTATGACGGGCGTGTGTACAACTATTGCTTTATTTTGCCCGAGAGTGACAAAAGAAAGAATATAATACAGAAGTATAGGGATCGTTATTGGAATTCGTCCTATGCTATTAATGAAAGCGACGAGGCATTTTGCCATCTCGATTCTGCCCAGGCCATTTGTATAAACTTTTTTTATCCATTGGTAGAGGGAGGATATCTTGAGGATTTTATTCAGATAATAGGCATGGGCAACAGAAAAATAAATTACAGAAACTGCATTAATCGCGAAGAACATTTTGAGCTTGACCTAGAGACGGAGATTGGCCATCTGTTTTTCAACATCAAATATACGGGAAAGGCTTATGGCAGTCTTGAGGATACTGAGGAAAACAGAAAGGCGTATGAGGATATCTATAAGCCGGCGCTTGAAAAGTCAGAAGCCATAAGGGATGTCTATAAGGAAAGAAAGATATTTTTCAAGCACTATGAAATAATGAAATCGCTTCTCAGAATCGAGGGGGAAGATTCTGTTATATTCATGCTTCCTTATGAGAACGAAATGCTTAAGAGCTATATGCACATAATTGAGGATATACTAAAGCCCACTTATCTTGAAAAGCTTAAAATTGTTTATTGGGAAGATATTTTTACAGCACTTCCGGATTCGATGATGCCTATGTACAGCGAGTTTATATTGAAATATTTCCCATATTTAACCTACAAGGTGAAGAGGCAAATTTTGAGATAGTGCAGAAAGAATAATTAAAAAATTTAGCCAGTTTAATATATGTTTAAATTCAGAGACACCCTAATGGGTGTCTTTTTCAATTGATAGACAAACCCTGCCATAAGTGACGCAGTTTCTAAATTTGTGGTTACGCAAAGGCTTCTAATGGTATAATCTGAATAGAAAGAAATTTCCGCATTTTGGCAGGTTCATTTTGTCTTTTTGGGGATTTACAATAGGAGGAGAATTTATGGGGAAGCTGGGTTTGGTTCTTGAAGGCGGAGGCTCAAAGGGAGCTTATCAAGTTGGAGCCTACAAGGCTCTTATGGAGCTTGGAATAGAAATTGATGGGGTTTCGGGAACATCCATTGGGGCAATCAATGGAGCGATGATTGCCCAAGGGTCTTTTGATAGGTGTTACGATGTTTGGCGCAATATAAGACCGTCAACGCTTTTTGATGTTGACGAGGGGTATCTTAAACGCATAATCGGCTTTGATATTGATGAAAAGAGCCTTGTATATGCAGTGAAAACTATCAAGGAAATAATGCAGAACAACGGCTTGGATACGCATCTGATGAAGGAGATAATAAAAGACAATATTGATGAAAAAATGCTTAGAAATTCTAAAACGGATTTTGGATTTGTAACCGTGTCGCTTACTGACATGAAGCCTCTTGAGTTATACAAGGAGGATGTTCCCGAGGGTAAGATGCATGATTACATAATGGCTTCGGCGTCAGTTCCTGTATTCAAGCTTGAAAAAATAGACGACAAGGTTTTTATAGACGGAGGCTTTCATGACAACATGCCTGTGAATCTTCTTGCGAGAAAGGACTATAGGGACATAATTGTGATTAGATCCTTTGGTATGGGAAGGGTTCAGAAGGTGGACCACGATAAGCTTAACATTACCTACATAACGCCGTCGGAATCTTTGGGACGCACACTGGATTTTGACAACGACAAGGCGCTAAGGAACATTGAGATGGGCTACTACGATACAATGAGGTTATATAAGAAATACAGAGGCGAAAAGTATTGTATTGCAACAGATTCGGGAGAGGATTTTTTTCTAGATTTTTTCAAGGGGCTAGACGAGGAAACCGTTCTTAAAATGGGAAGGGTTTTTGGGATTTCTGGAATGCCTTGGAGGCGTATGTTATTTGAGCACATATTGCCAAGGATGGCTGCGGTGCTTGACCTTAAGGATAAGGATACGGCCACTTATGGGGATATATTGACAGGGTTTTTGGAGCAGCAGGCGAAGGCGTACAGTGTAAACCGCTTTGCTGTCTATAACATGCAAGAGTTGTTTGAAGAGACAAAAAAGAAATATAAGCCTGCGAGCAGCAGAGTTTTCAACAAGCTGCCCGATTTTGTGAAGCAAAGCGAGTTGTTGATGCTTTCTCGAAGTGTAAAGGATGAAATACTTGCTGAATTCATGAGAATTCTCATGAAGCGAGAAGAAAAATATTCCAGTTTGTTTATTGCGGATAAATCAAATTTAAGAATTGCGGGAGATTTTGAAAAAGGGAGGAAGAAAAATGGAGAAAAATAAATTCTATGAGGAATGGCTTGCTGCCGATGAAATCGACGAAGAAACAAAATTGGAGCTAAAAGGTATTGCCGGAGATGCTGAAGAGATAGAGGATAGGTTCTATAAGGATTTGGAATTCGGTACAGGAGGAATGCGCGGCATTCGCGGGGCCGGACGAAACAGAATGAATAAATACAATATAAGAAAGGTTACCCAGGGTCTGGCTTCGTATCTTATTGAAAATGTTGACGGGGCGGCTAAAAAGGGCCTTGCAATTGCATATGACAGTCGAATAAAGTCGGATGAATTTGCGTGGGAGTCGGCGGAAGTTCTTGCCGGCAACGGAATAAGTGTCTATTTTTACGAGGGCATAAGGTCCACTCCCCAACTTTCATTTACCGTTAAGCGAATGGGTTGTGCAGGAGGGCTTGTCCTCACTGCCAGTCATAACCCTCCGGAGTACAATGGATACAAGGTTTACGGAGAAAATGGGGGACAGATAGTACCCAGGATTGGGGAACCTCTTATAGCTGAGGTTAAAAGGATTGAGGGCTTTAAGGGGATCAAGAGAATGGGCCGCGCAGAGGCTCTTGAAAAGGGAATTATTAAACTTATAGGCAAGGAAATGGATGAGGAGTACTATGAGTCGGTTTTAAGCTTATCGACTGTGAATGAGGAAATGCGCGCGGCCGTAAAGGGTCTTAAAATAGTATATACTCCGCTTCACGGAGTTGGCCTAACGCCTGTTACAGAGGTGCTTTCAAGGGACGGATTTGAAGATGTTGTGGTGGTGCCTGAACAGGAAAAGCCTGACGGAAGCTTTCCGACGGTGAAAAAGCCGAATCCTGAGGAGATGGATGCGCTTAAAATGGCGCTTGATTTGGCAGAAAAAAACGGAGCGGATCTTGTAATAGCTACAGATCCGGACTCGGACAGGGTAGGTCTCGCTGCAAGAAATGGCGAAGGAAGGCTTGAACCGCTTTTGGGAAACCAAGTGGGACCTCTTCTTATAGACTATATTCTTTCGCATAAAAAGCTTATGAAAGGTGATTTTATTCTCAAAACGGTTGTGACATCGGACATGGGAGTAGCTGTTGCAAGACATTATGGTGTTGACAGCTATGAGACGCTGACAGGCTTTAAGTGGATTTGTGATAAGGCAATGGAGCTTGAGAGCGAGGGCGGAAAGCGTTTTGTTTTCGGATACGAGGAGAGCATAGGGTATCTGGCAGGTGATTTTACCAAGGACAAGGATGCAGTTGTTTCGGCCATGATAGCATCTGAAATGGCAGCTTTTTACAAGGCCAAGGGAATGACTCTTCATGATGCGCTTAGGGTATTGTGGGAAAAACACGGTTTCTATAAGGATCACCTTATTTCGCTTTGGCTTGATGGGCGCGACGGAACGAAACGCATAGGCAGAATAATGAAAAACTTTAGGTATAATTCGCCAAGGATAATCGGCGGAGATGCTGTAACTGAAATAGTTGATTTTAAGACGTCGACAAGAACATATATCGAAACGAAGAAATCGGAGATTTTGAAGTTCCATTCTTCCAATGTTCTAAAATTTCATTTCGGAGAGGCTTGTTGGTTTGCCATAAGGCCCAGCGGAACCGAACCCAAGATAAAGATATATTTCTCGGTAATGGACAGGGATGAGGCAAAAGCTTCTAAAAAGATTGAGGATATGATAAGTGAGGTTAGTCGATTGATTGAAGAAGTAGAATAGGTAGAAAGAGAGTTGTCAGTTATCAGATGTCAGGGGTCAGGAAAGACAAAAGACAAAAGACAAAAGAAGTAGAAAGAGAGTTGTCAGTTATCAGATGTCAGGGGTCAGGAAAGACAAAAGACA
>CAZTZB010000024.1:7304-10248 GCA_964617505.1 uncultured Peptostreptococcaceae bacterium
AGACAAAAGAAGTAGAAAGAGAGTTGTCAGTTATCAGATGTCAGGGGTCAGGAAAAACAAAAGACAAAAGAAGTAGGTAAACAGTTGTCAGTCCTCTGGTTTTTCATCTATTATCAACTGCACACTATATAGGGAGGTTTGCATGGAAAAGGGATTCTTACATGTGGTGGGAAGAAATGATGAAGATGAATTTTTGGAAAGCGGATGCACTGCGACCCGATTAACGGGGGTTGCTGGATGTTATATTCTTTGGAAGGTGCCGCGTGGTCAGCTTATGCAATTTTTCTGCATTGATTTTGAGAGCGAGGGTATAAAGGGATACAAGAGTCTTCTTAATGGAAGTAAGGAGCAGCGGCAGGATATGATGAAGGAGGCAATAGGTGTTTACGGAGAGAATTTCGAAAGTCTTTCAGAGATAGACGCAATAGATTTGCTAAATATTATGTATTCTGTAAATCTAAAAGCTCATCTGCCTCTTCCGGGAAAAACTTCCGAATACGCCCATTTGATCCATCGCGAAAGAACTGTGCCGGAGGATGCGAGAAGGGCTTTGGATAAGAGGCTTTCCAAAAAAATGGAAACTGATTTTGAAGCCGCGAATTACTATATGAGCAGGGCTCTAGCAAATGATATTGAGGCTGAAAAGCAGCTTTTGGTTGTGGGAAGCAGGCTTGAGCTTGTTGCTTTGCCGGGGAAATGTCTTCTACTTAAAAACGATGTTATTCCGAGGGAAAGCTTTCCGGGGACGCGGTACGTCAATTGCACTTCATTGGCAAGACGGGGAACCGAATATTTTATTTTAATGTCGAGATTAAGTCTGATGGATACTGCAGAGGGCATAAAGCTTATAGGTGCTCAGTTCCTCGAAAAGAAACAATTGTCGCCATACGAGGCCTCAATGATTATTAAGAGGACTGAATATTTGATTGTTTATCAGGTGGCTGACAAGGATTGCTTTGGAGAAGCGCTTTTAGTTGAAAAGCCTTGTGTCGAAAGGGAGAAGCAGGAAAAGGGAATGCTTTATACTCAGTTTAAGCGCGACAATAATCACTACAAGAAGCAGACTTATTTCATGAATGATGATATTTTCGGTTTGTATTTTCTCATGGAAGAAGGCAAACTTGTTGCTGCTACCTATAGTGAGGAAGGTATTAACGATATAAACAAATTCTTTAGTAGGCCATGTTTTAGCAAATGCCTAACTATGGAGAAGGCTTTTTATTCTGAAAGCCCCTTGTTTTATCATATTGTGCATCAAAAGGAAGGGAAATGAGAATAGGTATCAGATGTCAGATATCAGATATCGGTAAAAGAGAAAAGACAAAAACAGATTTCCGATTTTAGGTGTCAGTAAAATAAGGAGTATAGAAGGGAGAGTCCTATGGATATCAGGCTTGATTATGACCGGTCAAAGACGGATTTATCAGGAATTATTCATGAGTTAGAGCATGCCTTCAGCAGAATTTTAAGGAAAAGAAATCAAGGTTATCTTGGATTCATGGATTTGGTGAGTCATCAAGAAGACATTGAAAGGATCAAGGAAAAGGCCAAATGGATAAGAAATAGGTTCGACAATTTTGTTGTAATCGGCATTGGCGGGTCTAGTCTTGGGAACGCAGCTCTGCATGAGGCCTTAAACGGAAAGTATTACAATGATAAACCTAAATCCGTGAGGAAGGGTCCTAAATTTTATGTATTGGACAATCCTGACCCTGAAAGTGTTGGGGATCTGCTTGATATCTTGGATCCTGAGCAAACGGTTTTTAATGTAATAACTAAATCTGGAGGCACTTCGGAAACCATGTCCAATTTTATGATAGTCTACGACTGGCTATATAAAAGTCTTCCGGAAAAGGCTGTTGCCGAGCGTATAATAGCCACCACCGATGCAAACAATAGCATTCTTTTGGATATTGCCCGGGAAAAGGGGCTTGATACTTTCTATATACCGCAAAACGTTGGAGGCAGATTCTCGGTTCTTTCACCGGTGGGGCTTCTTTCTGCTTGCACCTGTGGTATAGATATAGACGGCTTGCTCATGGGGGCTAGCGACATGGCGGAGCGTTGCAGCAATTTCTATCCGGAGGACAACCCTGCCTTGATGGATGCGGCTGTGCATTATATGATGATGAAGACTGGAAAAAATATTTCTGTTTTGATGCCATATGCCGATAGGTTAAGATATTTGTCGGACTGGCATTCCCAACTTTGGGCTGAAAGTCTCGGAAAGAAGAGCGACAATGATGAAAAGGTTGTCCACACTGGACAGACTCCTGTCAAGGCGCTTGGCACTATAGATCAGCATTCGCAGGTCCAGCTTTATGCCGAGGGTCCTGATGATAAGATTATAACTTTTTTAAGGGTCGAAAGGTTCCGGAGGGAAATGGCTATTCCGGCGAGGTTTGGGAGTTACAAGAATCTTGCAGTACTTGCGGAGCGGGGCCTGTCAGAACTCATGAATGCTGAGCAAACGGCTACAGAGGATGCCCTTTCTGAATTCGGAAGGCCGATTTTGACTATTGTTTTTCCTGAAATCAACGAGGAAACTGTGGGCCAGTTTATATACATGCAGGAGCTTAAAACGGCTTATTGCGGGGAGCTTCTTAACATAAATGCTTTCAATCAACCAGGTGTGGAATTGGGCAAGGTTCTCACTCGAAAGTACATGATGGAAAGTGGTTCAAAGGTATAAAGACATTAAATGAGTAGAAGGGGTAGAAGATGAAACAAAGAAAAACAATAGTATTATTTATAATAATGGCAATGTTTCTGTTGGCGGGTTGTTTTTTGTTGGATAAAAATCGTTCCGAAGAAGAAACGGTTAAAAATCCGATTAATGTTGCAGATGAGATTCTCCCAGAAAAACAGGAAAATGAAATTGAATCAGTTTCTGAAGAAGTAGCGGAAATGGAAGCTGTGGAAATAGAAGCTGTGGAAATAGAAG
>CAZTZB010000024.1:10348-13949 GCA_964617505.1 uncultured Peptostreptococcaceae bacterium
GAAGCTGTGGAAATAGAAGCTGTGGAAATAGAAGAATCAGGTCTACCAATGGAAGATTCATCAAACAAAAGTAGTGTCGGGTTTGAACCTGCTGTTGCTATTCGTGTAAGCCAAGATGAAATCGTTAATAGATACCAGATGGATTTTGACGCGTTAAAAGAAGAAGCCGAAACTTTGATTTACGCTTTGATAGAAGATGCAAGGCAAGAGTATTATTCTTTAGAAGAAGCAGAGAGAACTATTGGGTTTAAGCTTGAACTGGCAAATAGATATTTAAAAGCTGGCAATAATCTTGAAAAGAGTATTGATTTGGAATTCTATGATATTTTATCGGCAATGGAATCGGAATTGTTGTCGATGGAATATGAAACAAATGTTTTAAAAGAAATTGAAAAAAGCTACAAGTCCGAAAAGAGTGTCCGCAGAAAAGAATTAGTCAGTAAAGCAATGGGGAAACTTTAGCTTATACGCAAGAATCGGGTGGAAATCATGAAAGCGACAAAAAAATCTGCACTGAAAATTCTAAAAGGCGGCCGAGATGAGGCCAATTTATCCGGGATAGGGCCGGACAATTTCCTGTGGGCAAAGGCTACAAACACGAGGCTAATGGGAGTTGTTGGAGTGAAGGTTTGTTGGAAGGTTGAAAGTGGCGATATTTTTTATCAATTTTTCCATCTTGACAGCGAGACCTATGGAATAGACGGCTATGAAAGCCTTGTCAATCCCAACACATATGAGGTTGAATATATAACCTTGCATATGACCGGAGGCCTTGGAGGGGTTTTTAAAAGTATATCTTACAATGAACTCATCTATCTGTTAAAATGGTCCTATGCATTAAATATCAAAGAGGACGAGCCTCTGCCTGACGGTTGGGTGGAGTTTGAAAAGCTTTTAAGGGTTTCGGATACTGCTTGTGATGCGGAAGCCTTGATGGCAAGGATATGCGAGCATGTAGAAAACGAAGCCCAGTGCATACATTACTTTCTTATGAGAATTTTTGGCGGAGATTATTCGGCTGCAGGTTTTCTTATGGACAGTATTGCTGAAGACAATATCAGCCAATATGTTTCAAATGGTATTCTCCTTAGGAATGAAGTTTCTTGCAAAAGGAAGTCCAAAAGGGGCAGGTTTTACCAAGCGGAATCGCTTGTGGATACTGCGTCCGGTTATATGATTGTGCATTCTGAATTAAATATTGTTCAGGCTGAAGCTGGATATAGGATACGCATGGCGAATAAGCTTGAGGACATGCATGTATCAAATATCGAGGCGGCGTTTCTGCTTAAAAAGCCGGAGTATTTGGCAATCTATGAGATTGACTCCTTGGAGGAGTTTTTGATGGTGTTTAAGATAGAAAATCCGGCTATGATGAATAGCATGCATGAAGCGGGGGTTCTTTTCACATGTTTCAATAAGGATAACGACCATGTTAAAAAAGATTTGTATTATTTGAATGGAGACATACACAGCGTATATTTCATAACACGCGGAGACCAACTTATTGTTGCTTCATTCGAGAAAGAAAAGATGGAAGAGGCAAAGGCGATGCTTTCTGGCAATGCGTATGGAGAA
Source organism: uncultured Peptostreptococcaceae bacterium (assembly GCA_964617505.1). Taxonomy (GTDB): domain Bacteria; phylum Bacillota; class Clostridia; order Peptostreptococcales; family BM714; genus BM714. The sequence continues at coordinate 11,924 of CAZTZB010000024.1, forward strand.
ATGCTTGTTGAGGATGATAGTATGTTAATAGAGGAGCCTGTGTTTTACGAATTCGTAAATAGCGGCGAGGAAGACATATATGATTTTTTTAATTAAAAGGGTAGAGGATAGGAGGAAATGGTTTGGTAGTTGTAACTCAGGTATTGATTCTTTTTTTTATGATTATAACAGGATTTACGGCAAAGAGGCTTAAACTCATCAGCAATGAAATGAACGATAGCATAATAAACTTGGTTCTTCATGTAATGCTTCCAGCATTGATATTAACATCAATGAATTTTGATTTTTCGCCGGAGATTCTGGCTAAGAGTGGAATGATTCTTGTCATTTCCATTGTCATTTTTTCAATTGTAATAGCGGTGTCATTTTTGGTTCCGAAGATTGTGGGAGGCGAAAAAAGCCAAACGGTAATTTATCAATATGCCTTCATTTTTGTTAATGTGGCCTACATGGGATACCCTGTTGTCAATTCCATCTATGGAAAGATAGGGGTTTTCTATACGGCTATTTTTAATTTGCCGTTCAATCTTCTAATATGGACATTTGGGCTTTGGATACTTACCAAGGATCATGAGGAGTTTAAGGGGAAGGTTGCAAGTTTTGAAATCAAGAGGTTTATAAATCCGGCTATAATAGCTGTCTTTTTTGGATTTTTTCTGTTTTTGTTTTCAATTCGATTGCCTCAAATAATATATGACACATTAGGAATGATAGGAAGCGCTACCATGCCTCTTTCGATGATATTTATTGGGTCGATTTTGGCGGATGTGGATATCAAGGACATTCTTACAGATAAGAAGGCTCTTGTGTATGCTGTGCTCCGTCAGACACTTCTTCCTCTTGCAATACTGTATTCATTAAAGGCCCTTGGCTTTACGGGATATATGGTAGGAATCCCAGCTGTTATTTCAGGAATGCCAACGGCGGCCAACACGGCTCTCATGGCATCAAAGTATAAAAACGATTATCATCTGGCATCAAGACTTGTTTTTGTGTCAACGTTTGTGTCTATTTTCACCATTCCGGTGATAGTGATGCTGGTATAGGAGGAAAAAGGGATGCATAAAGATTTGAAGAGGGCTATAGATATTTTGGATAGAGAGGGAAGGGCTCTTGTGCTTGTAAGGAACGGAGAAGTTCTTAAGAGGGATGACAGGCGAGGAATAGGACCGATGTATGACATCGCGACTAGCGAAAGGCCATTGTCTGATGGGAGCAGTCTAGCCGACAAGGTAATAGGAAAGGCAGCCGCAATGCTGGCAGTTGATGCGGGGATTGAAAGGCTTTATGCTACTGTAATAAGCGAGGAAGCGGAAAAGGTGCTCTCTGACGCAAATGTGGAGTATCATTTTAAAACGATGGTTCCTTTCATACAGAACAGGGAAAAAACAGGCAAGTGCCCCATGGAGCGTTTGGCTGGCGGACTTGAATTTGGAGAAACGGAAGTGTTGAAGGAAAGGCTTAAGGAATTTTTGGAATCGATGCAAAGTGGGAAGTAGAAAGTAGAAAGTAGAACGAAGAAAGTGGAACGAAGAAAGTGGAACGAAGAAAGTGGAACGAAGAAAGTAGAACGAAGAAAGTGGAACGAAGAACGAAAAAATAAAAGATTAATGAGTATGCAAGCGGTAGAACGTTAGTTTGTAGATTGAGGATCGAATTTTCGGCTGAACCCTTCTTGCTGTTATTCATCCCATTTGTCTTTCAATAAAATCTAAAATCCGCAAACTCGCTTCGCATCGGGCCAAGGCCAAAGCGGATTTGTAACGATTTTATCTTATCCAAAGGGGTGAATAACGACGCATCGGGCGATGCCGTACAATTCGAAACCCCAATCGACTAATGAAAGATATTTTAGCTTGCAGTTTGCAGCGAGCAGTTTGCAGTAAAAGATTAAAAACAGTAGAAAAAGATGAAAGATAAAAAGACAGTAGAAAGTTGGAAAGTATATAAGGGGTAGATTAACGAATTGCCGATTGAGGATCGAATTTTCGGCTGAACCCTTCTTGCTGTTATTCATCCCATTTGT
>CAZTZB010000024.1:14049-21991 GCA_964617505.1 uncultured Peptostreptococcaceae bacterium
ATAAAATCTAAAATCCGCAAACTCGCTTCGCATCGGGCCAAGGCCAAAGCGGATTCTCAATTAAAGCGGTTTTGTTTAAGTATTCGGTTTTTGTATTTACTGCCAACTGTCAACTGCCTGCTGTAAAAAGCTAATCCCCCTCTTCTTGGAAGAGGGGGATGTTTTTACGGTCTTTTATAAATCGGGGCAGATGTGTATTTGAGTCCGTCCTCGGTTATGTAGACGGTCATGTGGTCTAGGTCGGTGAATATGTCTATTCCGGAAAATTCGGGCCTTGAAGGTGCCGAAATAATCTTGAGACCGCTTTTCATTTTGCTGCTGAGCTTTCCATCATCCGAGGGTACAATTGCATAGGTTTTTCCTCCAGTGCGAGTCCTATAATTTTCAAGCCACTCGAGTACAAGCTTTTCTTCTAGTGGATCCGAGAATTTCCACGGCTCTGGCATGGAGAGAAGTATGTTATTTTCGCCGGTCTTTTCGAGTTGCTCCCTGAGCCATGGTATCTGGCTTGCATTGGAGGTCCGAAGTCCTGTCGCAGATGAATTGTCCAGTTTGATAACAAGAAGGTCTTTGCCTGCTATTGAGTTATAGCCAGCTCCGCTACCTATTAGGGGCGTTTTTAATCTTTCTTCAAGCGCTTTGCTGAGGGGACTAGGCGCCATAGCAAAGTCGGATTCTTCGGCCAAAGATGCAAGTTTTATATGGATTAACCTGTCAAGCATAGTTAAAACAGGCCTTGTGTTTCCGAATACGGAGATAGTGAGGAGCGGGTTATCTGGCGCATTATCAAGAAGGCTTTCGTCTTTTGGAAATACAAGCTCTTGAACATTAACATTGCCGCTTGATGGCGTTTTATAAAAAGCTGTCAACTCGTCAAACCAAATTCGGCCCGAGGCTTTGTTTTCGGAGGCTGTCTCTACTAGGTAAACTTGATCAAGCCGTACAGGAAAAGCTGCCCCTGATGGGATGGATGTCTTAACGAAACGCCAACCATTCCAGTCAACATAACGAGCAAGGTCTAAAGTAGATGATTTTCCATTGTTGTCTGTAATTTTGGCCCTAAGCCAGTGACCTCCACCCTCGTCTCCCTTTACCCAAAGCCCAATATGGGACGGCGTTGAGTATATTTGCTTGTTAAAATTAAGGTAGGCGGCCCTGGTGGAATCACTGCCGCTGAAGTCATATGTCATGACTCCCGATGAGTCGCCATTTTTGCTTGTGGAGCTATCTATTTTGTATGACCCGGTTACGGACTCCGGATACCCTGAGAATATGTCGCCAGGGTTTTCGAAATCGTTGAAAACGAAGGAAGTGTATCCTATTGAAACCGGAATTTCATCTGTGAAGGTGCCAAGGGAAACCGAAAGTTTACCGCTTGATACATTCTTTGAGGCGTAAAAGGTGTTGCCGGAAAGGCTGCCTATACGATCCGGAAAGGAGGCGGAAATGTCCTCGAAGTCTACAGGCACTTCATATCCTTCGGAGGTATGGACAATTGCCGTTATTTTGGCAGTCTCATTTAGGTCTAGCGAAAGGCTCCTTGGGTAGAGACGAATTCCTATCGGATTTTCAACACATAGAAGTGTTACGGTGTGCGAATTTCCTTTGTATGTTCCCGTAATTGTCGACTGTCCCGGACCTTCGGGGTAGAAGCGTCCGCTTTTGACTAGCCCTTTTCCGACTACGGACCATTCAACTTCACTTAAGTTGCCAATAGCGGGGTTTCTGTTTTTGTCGAAAAACAGTGTTTCGAGTAAACGCGATGTACCTTCAACAACCCTTTCGTTCGATACATTTATCTTAAAATCCGAGGCTGCTAGGTTTGTCTTTAGGCTTGTTGCCGCTATTGCGTTTGCAATTTTTCTTTCAACCGAACCTGATGGTGTGTTGGCTATTGTAAGAGCTGCTTCGCCAAGGCGGCGGGCAAGCATTTCTGTTGAGCCTCCACCGTCAAGGTTGATTGCGTTCCATGCGCCAAGATTTTTCATGTAGGAGGCAAGCTCCGCCTCTGTCATTCCTGCTGCAAATGAGCTTCTTCCGTCTACCGTAATGAGCCAGAACCTGCTTCCGCTTTTGTCTACTCCAAGTGCCGTTCTGGGATTGCGGCCAGGAATAGGCATGGAGAAGCTGCTTGGAATTGCTCCATTTTTAAGAAGAAGGCTTCCTCCTCCGAATGCGTCTGTGATGCTGTCTATTGAAGGGCTTAAATCTATTTCCAGTTTAACCCTCTGGTTTTCTTTGAAAGATTCTTTTAAAGCCGATACTTTTGTTCCGACAGCGGCAACAATAAAATCAAGCGAATCAATGTCGAGTGAGGATGAATCTGTTTCAAATCCGATTACACGCCCATCTGCGATTCCCATGTATATGGAGTCCGGCTTTTGTGGAGGAAGTCCTTCCCATGCTTTGTCGTATACTATGATTCTGTCGTTTATAAGATATGGCTTGTTTATTAATTCAACGGAGAGCTCGGCTTTGCTTGAGAGGTTATTGAGAGTGTAGGTTTCCTTAAAGGCTTCTCCGATTTGAAGCATTCCGTTTTCATCTGTCCATGCGGTGTTAAAGCCGGGATCTTTTATTGAGCTGGACAAAAGAATTCCATCTTTGATTACTGGGCCCATTGATACTGAAAGCCCGGTGTCGAAGAAGTCCCCGTTTACGGCCGCCACAGCGTCCACTTGTTTAAGTGCAAGGTCTGAAAGTGCGGCTCTTGCATTTGTCTTTTCTTCTGAAAGAAGGCTTAGAGAAACACCGTTTTCTGATAGGTCACCTTCAATGATATGTATTGGGAGCCAACCGTTATTTGTAAAAATCATGTTTTCAGTATATGTTATGCCATTTCCTATTTGCTCTGTAAAATCTGTTTCATGGAGTATGTTGTAATCTGCGAAAGCAATTGTGCTTGAAGCAAGAAGGCATGCTAGACCTATGCAAAATGCTCTTATCTTTTTCATTTAATTATCCCCTTTTCTATTATGCTTTTTGGGTTCCAAATGCTTAGTTGCCCAGGATTTGTAAGAGCCTTGAGAAGATTTTCCCGTCCCCTGGGGTTTTCTTTGTCTATATCACTAAGGAGTACCTTAATATAATCCCTTTTAGTTGTGCCTTCAGCGGGGCACTTGCTTTTTATTACGGGAAAGTTGTGGCGCCTTGTAGTACCAATGATGTCCTTTTCCTCGGCATATACCAGAGGCCGTATTACGGTGATTCCCTGGCGGTCAAGATGGGTCACCGGCATGAATGAATGTATCCTGCCTTCATACAGCATGCTTAGAAGCAGTGTCTCTATGGCGTCGTCCCTGTGGTGGCCTAGGGCTGCCTTGCTTACGCCGTGTTTTTTAAGTAGGTTGTAAAGGGCTCCACGCCTTAGGTTTGCGCATAGCGCGCATGGATTTTTTTCCTTCCTGACATCGAATACGATTTTGTATATGTTTGTTTTTTCAATGATGTATTCTATTCCAAGCTCCGAGCAGAATTCTTTTACCGGGCTGAAATCGAATTTTTCATATCCCATGTCGATTGAGAAGGCTTTTATTGTGAAAGGGACCGGGTAAAAATTTCTTAGGAGGTGGAGCCCATAGAGAAGGGCAAGGGAATCCTTTCCTCCTGATATTCCCACACCGATTACATCTCCTGGCATAATCATTTCATATTCCTGGGCGGCTTTTCGCATGCAGCCTAGTATTTTTCGCATAATTTTCTCCTTTGATTGGTATTATGCCTTCATTATACATCCGTTGAGAGGGGGACGGGATTAAGAAAGGGTTACAAAGAGGGCGCAGATTGGGGCTTGAATTTCCGGCTGCGTGCAGAAAAACAGTAGAAAGTAGAAAGTGGAAAGAAAAAGAAAAGCACAAAAGAAAGAAGGCAAAAGGATCAGTTATTTTTTCCGGTTCATGACCTGATTTTGCAGCTGCGAGCTGCTCATGCTATTCGATTGGTTTTGTCTATCGCAAAATCCTAAAATCATCAAACTCGCTTCGCTTCGGGCTAAAGCCAAAGATGATTTTTGACGGATTTTTCTTATCCAAAACCGCAAATAGCTATGGATCGCTCGATGCTTTAAATCAAATTCATTCACCTACAAAAAAATTAAATGTCTTAATGTTTTACTATCCATCGCACGATGCCGTTCAATCCGAAGCACCCAACTGCTTTTGGGGAGAAGAAACAGTAGAAAGTGGGAAGTAGAAAGTGGAAAGGAAATGATTAAATAAAAAGGATAAGAAAGTTAAACAGGAAAAATGAACAAAGGAGGCGCAGATTGGGGCTTGAATTTCCGGCTGCGTGCAGAAAAACAGTAGAAAGTTGGAAAGTAGAAAGTAGAACGTAGAAAGTAGAACGTAGAAAGTAGAACGTAGAAAGTGGAAAGTGGAAAGTGGAAAGGAAAAGATTAAAGACAAAAGGAGTAGAATATTGCTCAACTGTTTTTAATTCCCATTTAAGGCTACGCAAAAAAAGCGCAAGGCTTTGCCTTTACGCTTTTTTCAATATTCTTATGGATTCGATTTTCGGATTTCTATTTATCCAATCCGGCTTCTTTTCTGAGTATTTCGGCCTTGTCTGTTTTTTCCCAGGCAACACCAAGGTCTTCTCTTCCCATGTGTCCATATGCAGCAAGTTTTCTATAGATTGGCTTTCTGAGGTCAAGCCCTTCTATAATAGCTGCTGGTCTAAGATCGAAATGCTTCTCTACAAGCTTAGAGATTTTATCTTCGTCAATTGTTGCGGTTCCGAAGGTTTCAACCATTACAGATACGGGGTGGGCAACTCCTATTGCATATGCCAGCTGTACCTCGCACTTGTCGGCAAGGCCTGCTGCAACAATATTCTTTGCAACATATCTTGCAGCGTAGGATGCAGAACGGTCGACCTTTGTGGGATCTTTACCGGAGAAGGCTCCCCCGCCGTGTCTTGAATATCCGCCGTAAGTATCGACAATTATTTTTCTTCCTGTAAGGCCTGCATCTCCCTGAGGTCCTCCGGTTACGAACATGCCTGTTGGATTAACATAGTACTTGGTATTTTCATCAAGCAGATTTTTAGGAATGACAGCCTTTATAACATGCTCAATCATGTCCTTTTCGATTTGGTCATGTGTAGCTATTTCGCTGTGCTGAGTAGAAATTACAACGGCGTCAACCCTTGCCGGCTTTCCATCGACATACTCGATAGTAACCTGGGACTTTCCATCGGGTCTAAGATATGTGAGCTCGAAGGATTTGTCCTTTCTTACAAAAGCCAAACGCTTCACAAGTTTATGCGCAAGCGAAATGGGAAGGGGCATAAGCTCTGGAGTTTCGTTGCATGCAAAGCCATACATGAGTCCCTGATCTCCAGCTCCTGTTTTATTGTAGCGGTCTTCATTGTTTTCGCTTTCCTTTTTCTCCTTGGAATTGTCAACTCCAAGCGCTATATCGCTTGACTGCTTGTCTATAGATGTAAGCACCGAACAGGTGTCGCAGTCGAATCCGTACTTAGCCCTTGTGTATCCAATTTCCCGCACTGTGTCTCTTACTATTCCTGTTATGTCTACATAGCAATTGGTAGTTATCTCTCCAATTACGAGTACCAAACCTGTTGTAACGGCTGTTTCGCAAGCAACACGGGCTTCAGGATCTTCTGCGATTATTGCATCGAGGATCGCATCCGAAATCTGGTCGCAGATTTTGTCGGGATGTCCTTCGGTCACCGATTCGGCTGTCATTAAAAATCTTTTTGTCATTTTACTGCCTCCTTATTTTGGTTGTTTCTTGATACCCGGAGCGACTTTTAATCAAAAAACCTCTTCCCAAAGGAAGAGGCATATTTATAGCGTCTGTTCCTCATCTTCCAGATTGAATCTGTAGGATTTGGCACCGCGTATTTCTACCGGTTGCCGGGTTTCGCAGGGCCTATTCCCTCCACCACTCTTGATAAGGTATCAAGTTTTTATTTAGTTTTACATGATAGATAATACACCCTTTGCAAATACCTGTCAAGAAACTTTTTTGCGCTTTTTTCTTGCCTATATTATTGCCTTGCTAAGGAGCATTACAAGAATAGCTGCTATGCAATCTCCAGTTAAAATTGCTAAAAATGCTCTCTTTATAGGTATATTGAAAAGTGATGCGGCCATTGCGCCAGTCCAGACTCCAGTAGACGGGAGGGGTATGGCAACGAAAAGAATTAGACCGTATGCACTGTATTTTTTAATGTTTTCCGCCCTGCGTTTTGTCCTGCTTGTCAATGTGTCTACTATTTTAACACCGGTTTTGCTCCCCCTCATCCGAGTGAATACAGGTTTCAGGAACAAAAGTATGAAGGGTACCGGGAGCATGCTTCCTGCTAAAGAAATAAGTGCAGCAGAAAAAGGATTCATTCCTTCCGCAATTCCGATGGGGATGGCTCCCCTGAGCTCTACTATAGGAAGCATCGCAACTAAAAAAACCCTCGTTTCTAAAGTTATGAAATTTATCAAATTAATTATGGTCGTTTCCACTAGATTTCACCGCCTAAATCATTCTAACGATATTATACACTAATCCGGCTTTAAAAGCTCAGATCGATATAGTAGAAGTAGGTATCCCGACATTTTAAAACTCAAGCTTTAAACTATTAAAGATGTTTTTAATCCTGTTTATATTAAATCAACATTCTATGGTCGACTTTTTACAAGGTCGGCTTTTTTCTTTTGTAATGAAAAATCTTATGATGGCGTTGCCAGGCAAATCATGGGAAGCGCTTCCCCAAAGGAATGGGGAAATGGACAAAAGCATACAGTACATGGTCATTGAATCAGTGGAGAAGAGGTCTGATTTTAGGGAGCTTGTAGTCAAAAGGCTTGAACCCCTTATAAAGAAATCTATTGCTAGGTTCTATTATGGCGATATGGATTATGAAGACCTGATGCAGGAGGGCAGGCTGCGCCTGCTCAAGGAAATTGAACGTTTTGAGCCGGAAAGGGGTACAGTGTTTCTTGGCGTTGCGCAGATGTCGCTGAGGTATCTTTATTGTGAGCTAAGGAGAAAAAAAGTGCCGCTATGTCTGCTTAATGTTTGTATTGGAGTAGACGGCGACAACAGGGAAGAAATCGACCTTATTGAGGATTTACTAGATACCGAGGAGCTTTGCATAGGTAGGGAGATCAGGCTAGAGTTGAAATGCGCCTTCGATATGTTGGAGTCTGTTCACAGGGATATGATAAGAGAGTATTTTTTAAAAGGCAAAACCCTTAGGCAGATAGCTGGAGATAGAGGAATACATTACATGACGGCTGTCCAGCGAAAGAGAAGGGCGCTTGAGGAACTTAGAAAAAATCTTGAAAATATTGGATACGAATATAAATGATTGAGGCAAGGCTCATTTATATAGTAGACCGGTCGTAAGAAAAAAAGGAGGTGTTTTGTATGGCAGTAGTATCAGAGGCAAAAGATTCGAAACTTAGAATCAAGTACATCGAGGGTATCGATGGTGATGGAAACAACATCGTTAAGACCAAGACCTATTCAAATGTCAAGGCTGGATCGGCAGATGCGGATGTTTATTTGGTGGCTGATGCAATGATGACTCTTCAATCTAAAACGGTTGAAGAAATTGCAAGAATCGACGAAGAAGAACTAGTAGATGAAGCATAGAAGGGGGGGAATAAAAAATGAGCGATAGGCTTGAAATGACTTTCAACAACTACGCAGGAACAACCTCAAAAATTTCAGTCGACAATCCCAAAGTGGATTTGACAGCGGAGCAGGTTCAGACTGGAATGGCTTCCATTGTGGCTGCAAATATCTTTGACAGCACCGGTGGGGATCTTGTTTCCGCAAAGAGCGCAAGGGTTGTAAGCACAGAAATCGAAGAGCTGTTTTAGTAAAAAAGATGTCAGGTATCAGATAGTTTGCAGCTTGCAGCTGGCAGTGGGCAGTAAAAGATAAGAGATAGTTTGCAGCTTGCAGTTGGCAGATTT
>CAZTZB010000025.1:0-7041 GCA_964617505.1 uncultured Peptostreptococcaceae bacterium
TTCTACTTTCTACTTACCAATTTCTACTGCTCTTTTGGCAACGCTGCAATTCGGAATTCTCGTTAGTCTGAGTGGCGCCATGGGGTAGAGATATATTCAACCCACTCAATAATCTTAAATACCGCCATGGAGAGAAGCACTATAATAACTATGACCGCAAAAACCTTGTCAAGAGCAAAGGTGTTCTTTACTCTAAGCATGTATATCCCCAGACCCTCTGTTCCTCCAAGCCATTCTCCGATTACCGCTCCCATGATTGAGTAGGTCGCGGCTATTCTAAGGCCTGAAAAAAAACTCACAAGCGCTCCGGGGAACTTGACCATCTTGAAGATTTGGACCTTGCTGGCTCCCATCGACTTCAAAAGATTGACCATTTCACGATCGGCAGAAGACAGCCCTTGAAGAAGGCTTACAACTATCGGGAAAAAGCACACCAACACCACCACTATAATCTTAGGCAGCTTTCCAAGTCCAAACCATATGAAAAATAATGGCGCCAAGGCTATTATCGGAACCGTTTGGGAAACAACAATAAGAGGATACAGCGCTTTTCTTATCCATTCGACGCTATCCATAAGTATTGCTAGTACAAGCGAAAGTATTATCGCTGCGACAAATCCAACGGAAGCCTCATAGACAGTTACGCCTATGTGCCCTTTAATTGCCGGAAGTATTTCAAAAAGTGTGCTTATAATATCCGTGGGCGAAGGAAGTATAAACCTTTTCACCATCCCAAAATCCACTGCAGCCTGCCATAACAGCAAAAGCACCGTAGACAAAATAAGAGGGGCAGTTTTATGCCCTGTACTTGCCGATTTTTTCATTCATTGTCACACCCTCAGCCTTATAATCCACTTTGATTACGGAGCAAACCCTTGCCGCGCCGCTCTCTATGCATATCTCATGAGCTCTTTTCACCAAAACCATGAGCTCATCGTAATCGCCTTCCATGGTCGTTTCCATGGGTCCAACCTCGTATGCTACTCCTGAAGCTTCAATCATTTCTATGACCTTATCCACCGTTTCGTATATCTTTTCCTCTTCAACACACGGTATTACCTGCAGACTTACATTTACTTTTGCCATTTTTTCTCCCTCCAATTAAAAATCCCCTTGCATATGGGCAAAGGGAAGTAGGTACGCTCATTATTTCCCTCCGCTGGCATTATCCAGTTCAGGTTTGATGGGTCGGAATAAATCCCTCTCAGCCACATGAAGCTCCCCTTTGTCTTTCTATCAACATTATACTATATCTATTTCGCTTCTTCGTCAACCTTTTTTATGCGGTCCAAAACAATATTGTATCCTTCCGCTCCATATTGTATACACCTATTCACTCTACTAATTGTAGCAGTACTTGCACCTGTTATTTTCTCTATCTCATGGTAAGTATTCTTATCCTTCAAAAGCTTGGCCACCTGAAGCCTTTGGGATATTGATTGCAGTTCCTTGATTGTACATATATCATCAAAAAACCGATAGCATTCCTCTCTGCTTTCCAGGGTAAGGATTGCGTCGTACAATTCATCCATGAATGTGTTTGAAAGCTTGGAATCATAAGTCATGGTTTTCACTCCCCGAAGGTATTTTAGACTCTTTTCCATTCTAGCACAATTGCTTTAACCTTGTAAAGTGTTAAAGCAATTGTGCTAGAATGCTTTGCAGCCAATCAATCTGCGTTTACAAGCCTAGAAACCCTTCCTGGAACATCCTTAAGGGACACGTCTCCTTTACCTGTCAAGATCCAAAGCGTATTTTTATTTACAGGTTTCTCGTCTAAAAGCTCTTCTCCTGCGCCATCCGTAAAATATACCAATAATGCGTTTCGCAAATCTTTTTCTCTTATATACCCAAAAACAGGCGAAAAGCGGGTTCCGCCACGCCCCTTGAAAACCGTCTTCATGTCGGAAGGCCTATAAAGCTCATAGACCCTTTGAATCGCAGCATCGCATTCTATTATTGTAACCTTGTGCCTTGATACCTTAAGTATCTCGAAAATTTCATTCATCGATTTTCTTAGGTCCACGCTGTCCATGCTTCCGCTCGTATCAATCGCAACAACTAATTCGGTTTCATAGCGAGGAAGGCTCCCCCTCAAATCCAATCTTTCCGGCTGTCTTCTGTTTTTTCTTGTTATAGTTTTCATATAGGGAGCAGGAATCGTTCCCACTAGGTTTCTTAGTATCTTCTGCCAAGGCAGTTCCGCGCTCTGATTCAGCCTTCCAACTGCCTCTTCAAGCCCATCTGGTATTTCTCCCCTAAGAGACTTTTGGACTATTCCCCTAATTAGATCATCCTGCGCCTCCAGTATTGCCTCTTCAGAGCTTTCCCATATTTCATGGCATAGGCTTTCGTCATGCTCAGCTGTCCCCTCGGTCTCTTCTTCTATTTCTTGCAGCTCCTCAGTGTCATCTCCACCTTCGGGCGGTTTTTCATCAGAAATTCCAGGGCTTTCTTTTTCTTCTTCGTCCTTGGGATCGGGATTTTCATCCGGCGTCTCCATGGCTTTTTTTATCATTTCAGCGTATACTTCCATTGATAAATCTTTAGGAAGTCTTTTTCCTATTGCCTCCGATACCGACTCAAGTGTAGGTTCCCATGGCGGCAAATTTTCTATGTACTGATCTATAGCAATATCGGCTGCAATATTCAATATGCGGTTTTCATAGACTCCTCTAAGTGCCCTTTTTCTGGAAATATGTCCGTTGATCAAATGATATATTTGGTGCTTAATTTCCGCCTTGGCCTGGGGCAAGGGCAAATCGGCCATAAGAAATGGATTGAATACAAATTCGATTCCCGAAAGATTGAGCCGTATACCGGCACCAGTAGAAAGCTTGCTGTCAAGACTCCTGTCTACCTCTACCATGAAGCTTCCAAAAAAATTGTCGTTCTTATTTAGCATCGAAAAAACGATGTCTCCCAAAAGGTCCAATGATCTTCCTTGAAGACCTTCATCCAGTTCTTCCGCTTTTTCAAGGTCTACTTTAAGCGCAATCCTCTTATGTTCATATCCTCTAAGCTTCATTGTTCATCTCCAATCATACGGACAGTCTGTCGTCTAAAAAATAAGCCTTTGTTTTCATGCTTCCGTATCTGTCGACCATTATCGCCTTGTCGCACTGGATGTGCTTTGAATCGATGAAGCTCCTAAGATAGGCTTCGTCGGAATTTTCTTTAGCCAAAGCCTCTCCTATAACCGCTTCGGACTCTTCCCACGAAAGATTGTAAGAGTCATATTCAAGCGCCTTTACCGAAATGGACAAGGCTCTTTTAAGCACTTCCGCATCGGGTTTCTTAATGTGATTCAGATGGCTAAGCGATTCCTCAATAGCCTCAAGTTGGATCTCCCTAAGGGGATTATCTATGTATTTAAGGTACTTCATTCCCTGCCCCACTACCTTGCGCTGAACTGCCTCGGTCGGTTTTTGTATGCATTTTATTCTCTCGGGATTTTTTGTAACCGCTAAAAGCTGAACCTTTTCCGTAGGATCCTCAATATCGTGTATCCGAAAAGCATACTCCTTGACAGCCTGAACTTGTATGTCTTCATGCGGATTTTCAATGAACCTTATGTTGTCTATGTTCTTCTCTATAGATAGCTTCTGTATTTCAAATGGGGGCTTATCTATGAATCTGATGGCCCGTCCGTTTTGGGCTATTGCGGTCCTCATCATTTCCATGTCCGGTTTCTTTACAAATTCGATTACATCCCCGTTTGTCTCAAGAGCCTTTATCACGACCCTTCTAGATGGTTTTTTCATAAGCTTGATTGAAAAAGGAAATACTTCAGCCGCGAACAAACAGTCGTTTTCTGTTTCAAGGCAGTTTCCAAAGAGCTCCATCAAAAATGATTCCGATGGCTTTTCCACCAATCGCAAGAGGTCCCTGTTTCCTCTTACTGCCCTCAAAAGCACTTTTTCCTTGGGGTTTTTTATGTATAGAACTGCCCACAGGTTCTTTTCAACGGCAGCAAGCTGCACCTTTTCTGTAGGATTTTCCATATATTCTATTGCGTCTCCAAATTCATTTGTATCCTTATATATTTCACCCGTATTCACGGCTGCAAGCTGAACCCTTTCGGAAGGATTCTCTATGAATCTAATTGCTCTTCCATTCCAGGAATTTTCAACCGCCTTTATTTGAACAGCCTCGGTTGGATGCGAAATGTATTGTATGAGGTCTCCGTGAAAGCCGACAGAATGAAGCTGAGCCGCCAATGCAGGGTCCTTAATATGCTGGATTGTTGCTGCCCCCCTCTTCACAGCTTCCATTTGAAGCGATGCTGAGGGATTGTCTACAAACCTTATCGCGCTCCCCTCCCAGGAATTGCGTATGGCCTTTAGAACTGTCTCATCAAGCGGGTTCTTTATTTTACTTATATAGTTGCCATTCTTCGAAACCAGAGCCAATTGCTCATCTCTTTCCATGGACCTTTTCATTAAAAGCTCCTTTCTAGTAAACGGATCTGACTCCCTCATAGTAGGCTTCTAGAAAAGCTTCTATCTTTACGAACAAGGGATACAGGCTTTCGCCGTGGTCCGATTTTATTCTTTGCATTACCGACATTCTAAGGTCTAGGGGACAAATGGACAGAAAATCTGTAAACCTTTCTAGTTCACCTTCAATCATATTGTCCTCAAGCATTTCTTCAAGACGACCCAGGCAATTTTGTGAAGATATGAAAAGTCTGGAATGGGACTCTCCCCTTATCCTTTCCGCAAGTGCTTCAGAAATAATGGACGCTCCGAAAATATCATCGGGAGAAATAAGCGGATTTTGCTTGTTTTCAAGAAAACTGAAAAAATCCTGCGCTATAATGCTTCCCAGGTTTCCCTTAAGGACATTGAAGAACACGGTTGGTTTGTACAAATCTCTGTTCTTTTCATACAAGGAGTATGCATCCGAAACCCTTTCCCAGCTCCTCGGAGTAGCCTTTATAGTTTCCTTGGCTCTCGGTGTATGCAAAAGATTTGGGAAGGTTGCCACAAAAGCAAGTATATCAGCATGTATGCCTGACGCACTTCCCCATTCAAGCCAGGACTGTATGTCCGAATCCATGAAGAGCCATACGAAACGATCCTCCTGAGCCGGATCCATGTCCACTACTCTATAGTCGGTTTGCCTATACTCAAGGTATTTGTTAGATGGGTTCATTGCAGCTATTACGAGTACTCTATCATCCAAACGGTATCCGTTTATCTCCCTGTTTAGGATTATGTTCATGAGTTCCTGCTGCACTGCATGCTCGCAGCGGTTCAGCTCGTCTATGAAAAGAAGCACCCTTTCGTTTTTCCCTTCCTTCATTATAGCTTCAACTTCAGTTAGCTTTGTATGTACTGCATATACCGTTCTTCTTTCTTCTTTGCCAAGGGCTTTTGAAAAAAAGGTTTCCACCGTCGGAAGCCCTCCGATTTCTCCCTCTTTAAGCAAATTGGCGTCAACCGAAACACAGGCAGCCTTCATTTCAGATGCCAGTTCCCGCACGAGCGCAGTCTTCCCAATTCCACTTTCCCCTACAATCAAAGGCACCCAGCCGCTTTCAAGGACCAGCCGAGCCGTCATTTTAGTACTTGTGAAATCCATGAATTATCCCCCCTAGAATTTTCTCATGCTATCAAACGGATACAAACGGACCATAGCGCGACCTATAACACTTCCCGTATCAATAAGCCCAACCCTTGGGCTTCGGCTGTCCAGGCTAACCTCCCTGTTATCTCCCATAACAAAGAATCTGCCTTCATCTACAATTAGATCTATGTTTCCGTCTGTTTCCTCTCCGTTTATATAATCCTCCTGCAGCAATTCTTCATTGATGACCACCTTGCCCCCATAGATAACCACATGGTCTCCTGGAAGCCCTATTATCCTCTTTATCAGGTTCTTTTCCTTTCCGTCATCCGTCTCCATATCGGTCTTAAAAACAATTATGTCTCCTCGCTCTAATTTATCCATTCTAGTTGACACTCTCTCAAGCAATAAATAATTGTTTGGATCAAGAGTCGGCAACATGGATATCTCTTTAACGATTGTAGGCTGAATAATTTGAAGCATCAACATTGCCATTAAAATTGAAATTACTATGGTTTTTATCCAACTGATTATTTCTTTTTTCATATCTTTACTCATTTTTTTCCTCTTCCTTCAATAGTGTGAATACTACATATACATTTTAACACAAGAGTTACAAAACCTTAACCCTTTACCTATTTACGTATTTTAAATGAAAGAGTAGCATGAAAGAGAGTTATAGAAAAGGAGGTGAGAAAAATAAAAGACCAAAACAAATCACCAATAGCATGGATAGCAATAGCATTGATTCTGTCTTTTGCGCTAATATACTCAACTTCAATTGCCATTAACGGACTAGTGAAAATCAAGTCCACTGACACATTGACAGTCAAGGGCTCGGCTAAGCAGGAAATACGATCCGATTTCGTTGTATGGAGCGGAGGCTTTAGTAATGAGTCGGCCGAATTGTCATCCGCCTATGAAATGCTTAGCCAAAGCCGTGACAAGGTGCGCAGCTATCTCTTGGGCAAGGGCATAGCTTCCGACGACATCGTTTTTTCGTCAATAAGTACATATCCCAAACGCATGATTATGCCAAACGGAATGTATTCCAATGTCATCGAAAGCTATGAGCTCAATCAAACTGTAGAGATAAGTTCCAATGATATTGATGAGCTTACCGAAATATCAAGAAATGCGACTGACCTTATTAATCAAGGGGTTGCATTCAATTCCTATCCTCCTCAATATTTCTACACAGGACTTTCAGAGCTAAAGATTGACATGATCGCACGCGCCACCGAAGATTCAAAGCTTAGAGCAGAAAAAATGCTTGGAGTCACAGGGAGCGAAGTCGGAAAACTTAAAGATGCCCGCGTCGGGGTATTTCAGATTACTCCTCTTTATTCCAACGAAATATCCGACTACGGAATAAACGACACTAACTCTATAATGAAGGAAATTACATCAGTTGTGGAATGTACATTTGAAGTAAAATAAAATAGAGTGCAGAAGGCAGTTTGCAGAAGG
>CAZTZB010000025.1:7141-21777 GCA_964617505.1 uncultured Peptostreptococcaceae bacterium
GGAATGTACATTTGAAGTAAAATAAAATAGAGTGCAGAAGGCAGTTTGCAGAAGGTAGTTTGCAGAAGGCAGTTTGCAGCAGGCAGTTTGCAGCAGGCAGTTTGCAGCAGGCAGTTTGCAGCCGGCAGTTTGCAGCCGGCAGTAAAAAACAGAAGAAATAAAAGATTAGTGGAACGAAAAAGCATAATATTGCGAATTTAGTATAAATGTCTGAATTTCGAGAAGCGGCCTCCGGGGGTATCCAGAAGGCCGCTTCTTTTTTCTGCAATATTTTCATATTCAAGTGTAAATCAACGCATTCATACTATCGACCTGAAACACCGAACTGATTTAACCGAAATTGCCTTACAAAGATCTGAATATTTTAGCATGAATGCGACATTTATGGTGTATAATATAAATGAAATGATAATTTTCCACAAGATGTAGTGTAAATAGAAAGGGGTATTGATATGATAAAAAATTACATAATCGACACCAATGTCATGATTCACGACCCGTATTTCTACAATCATTTTGAGGACAACAACATTATAATTCCCATAGTCTGCATCGAGGAGCTTGACAATCTCAAAAATCGGGAAGGGATTAAGGGGTTTAATGCACGCTGCTCCATTCGTGAAATCAACACAATCATGAAAAACGGCAATCTTAAGGACGGAGTTTGTTTGCCGGGTGGCGGACTTCTTAGAATCGAAATGAATCACATGGATATGTCACTGCTTCCAAACGCAATGAGCCGCGACAAGAACGACAACTTGATTCTTTCCATATGTATGGGTTTGATGTCCGAAACAACTATTCCCAACATTCTCGTAACCAAGGATGTTTCCATGCAGATTAAGGCAGGCTCTCTTGGAATAGCTGCCGAGGATTATCAGCACGACAAGATAACAGAGGCAGTTCTTTACAAGGGATACTCGGAAATTTCACTAAGCAGTGAGCATATAAACTCCATTTACTCCGGTGGTCTTAAGATTCCCAACACAATAGAAGATGAGATTTATCCCAATCATTTTTTCCACATACATGATTTTTCTGATTACAGCCACGAGGTTTTGGCAAAGTTTGACGGAAGAAACATAGTTCCTTTGAGATATGAAAAGGAAACAGCCTGGGGCCTTAGACCCATTAACAAGGAGCAAAGAATGGCCTTTGAGCTATTGATGGATCCTTCAGTCCATTTTGTTTCCATGGCAGGAGGAGCAGGCAGCGGAAAAACAATCCTTGCAACGAGCGTTGCTCTTCAAAAGGTAATTGAGGAAGGCATCTATAGAAAAATTATTTTCGTCAGGCCAGTGGTTGCTGCCGGTAACGACATAGGCTTCCTTCCGGGTGATGAAGCAGAAAAGCTCAATCCATGGATGAGCTCCTTCTACGACGCGATAGATAATCTTATGGACATGCGGTACAAACATAGGAAGGACGGACGTGATTTAGACGGAACCGTTGAAGAATTCATAGACATGTTCAGACAGAAGGGCATAATAGAAACTAAAACCTTCAACTACATGCGTGGCAGAACACTTTCTAAAGCACTTGTAGTAGTAGACGAAGCCCAGCAAACAACCCCGCATCTTGCTAAGCTCATGCTTACACGAGCGGGCCACGATTCGAAGTTCGTATTCGTTGGGGACCCTTCGGACAACCAGATAGACAATGTGTACGTTGACTCCAGGTCAAACGGATTGGTGTATGCCATAGAGAAAATGAAAAGACATCAGATAACGGGACATGTAACTCTTAAACAGGTTGAGAGGAGTCCGTTGGCTAAGCTTGCCGAAAAGTCCATGTAAACTCAGACGGGTGAGAAACTCCGATTTCTTCGTTGTTCGATTCAAGAACGCTCGGTCACGTATTTATAATACGCTCCTCTCGAATCCTTAAACCGACGCCTTGAACTAGGAATTTCTCACCCGTCTGAATTATTATTTTGTTTTTTCTTTCCACTTGTTACTTAATACTTTCTACTTGATTCGCTCCCCTCATGCTATTGTGCCGGCGCCTCGAATTAGAAGTTTCTCTGCCGTCTGATTTATTTTATTAAGATTTTATCTGGAAAATTTATGATAAAAAAAACAAGCCTATATTCCCAAACGGAATCGGGGCTTGTTTTTTTACAGCAAACTTCAAAATGGACGCTATTCTATATGTCTACGCTTTGGTTATTTTTGTCAATAAAGGCCACCTTAGTTTCTATTCCAAAGGTCTCTTGTATTAGCTTGGCAAGTTCATTGGCAGCAGCTTCCACGGCTTCACCGTTTTGCGACTTGAATCCATCGATTGGCATGAAGAAGTTCTTTGTCTCTTCAACTGCTTTCCCTATTTCACTCTGTCTCCATATCCAGCGGCGTGTTTTAACACGGTTTCCGCTTGCATAAACAACTTCACCCACATCGGGCGGGTCATTTTCTTCGCTTCCGAAGGGAACAAACACGTCGCCTTCCTTTGCATAGCGCACCCATATATCGCTATCAAAAGCATCAATATCATGGCAGCCCATGGGAAGAACATTGTTCAAACTTACTGTGTTTACAAGGTCTACCATAGTATTTATTGTCGGTAACCTTCCGCCCTTGGCTATACGCTTTATTAACGCCTCAATCGAGCATCTGAACTTATTTGGATTTATTCCAAGCGTCTCAAATGCATTCCTATACGGAGTTATGCTAGGGTCCGTTTTTAAATCTACATTTGCGAAGCGCTTTTCAGTATTTTTCTGAGCATCAACAAAATCGGCAAGCAGATTGTCCTCAAGCATCGAATTATCTATGCCTCTGGCGACGACAACCCCAAAATACAAATCCGGTAAAGCATCAAACAATTTATCTTCTATAATGAATTTCATTTATTTCCTCCAATATATCAGTTGCATTCTCCGTCGCATTGGCACTCTGTTTCCTGCTTTTTATCCGGCTTGCCGTATATGCTTTCTATCAAAGCGTCAGTAACAAGCTCCTTGGGAGGAGTGTCCATTTCCATACCCATGTAGATCCATCCCTTAATAAGCTGATCCGGATGGCATTTGCACGTATTTTCTTTGTAATTCGGCTGAATGTCAGTACCGTTTATCAGAATCGTAGGCAAATCCTTGAAACCAAGCAACTCTGCCTGCTCCCTATTAATCAGTTTTACCGAATTGTATTGAACCTTTATTCTGTTGTCGTTTAAAAAATCTCTCATGCCTTCGAGAGCCTCATTTATTGCCGCATCCGTCGCATCGCATTTTTCAGAATCTGTTTCATCATCAAATACCATGTTTAGCTTAAGTGCTTTTGTTATCTCAGGTTCACATGTTCCGCTTCCGCAGGTGCTGCATGAACTGCAGCCGCTACAATTACTCATAAATTAATACCGTCCTTTCTTTTCCCTAAATAAATTGCTATTCCATCAATTCCATTTCATCATCATAATTTTCTTGATCTTCTTCATCGTCTTCGTCTTCGTCTTCGCTTTCTTCGTAATCTTCTTCGGTTGGACCAAAAAGGTCGTAATAGACTTCTGCCACATTATAGTATTCTTCATCTTCTTCAATGCGGTCAAGTTCTATTTCTCCGTCATTTTCAAAAAATTTGTACAGAAGCACATCTTCATTCCCATCGGGAAGAAGGGCTATGTACACTTTTTCTTCAACTTCAAATTTCCCTATGACATCGCATTCCATTACTGTGTTGTCATCTAAAAGAAGCCTCATCTTTTTTTCTTCCACTTCATCCACACTCCTTTCCGGTTTGTTTCAACACATCTATTATATCATCAATAGAGGAGGGTCTTTCAAGAAAATATTTGTCTTCTATAACAAAATACGGAGTTTTTCCAACCCCAGATTTTATAGCCATTTCGTGTATTCTCTTGATTTCCTCTGTATAATGACCCTCATCAAGCCTCTCTATCAACTCTTTTTCGTCCATTCCGCAATCTCCAGCCAAGCTTTTTACAACATCCTTCTTGCCAATATCAAGAAGGTTTGTAAAGTGTTCGTAAAACACTTTATTATGAAAACATTCGAATTTTCCAGATTCCTTTGCGTATTCTGAAGCCTCCAAAATCAAGCGGCTGTTTGGCATAAAGTAAAGTTCTCCATATTTGATCCCATATGGATTACCCATTTTTTTGAGCCCTTCAATCAATCCCTTGGTTTTTTTCTCTCCAAACCTGTCTGCGAGCAGTATTCCTTCAAGCGGTGTATCGGGATGCAGCTCATAGCTTATCCATTCAACATCCAAATCCCAAGTTTTCTGGAGCTCTTTCATATATGCCAAAGACAAATAACAAAAGGGACACATATAATCTGAATATATTTTAATCTTTATAGGCATTGTTGATATTCCCTCCCCCTTTAATAGTCTTTATAATTCGCCATTTACTAGTCATGACATCCATAAAGCTTCTAATCAAACAGCGGAGCCTTGTCTGGGTCTCTCATGAATTCAAACATAATCTCTATCTGTTCCCTCAATATCCTGTTTACCGAAAGCTCCGGCAAATCCTCCATTCCGAAAAATCCTACTCCATCGGTTTCAAGCCCTCTGATAGGGGTTTCTCCGATAATCTCACAATATATGAAAACCTTGTATACGTGATACGGAGATGGCGGATGGACATGCTTGTTTCTGTCAAAGACAGCAAGCAATTTTATCGGCTTTGCTTTAAAGCCCGACTCCTCGCCTATTTCTCTAACAACATTTTCAGAAATCGAATATCCAACCTCGCAATACCCACCTGGAATAGACCATTTGTTGTCAGCTAGTTCCTTTACCATTAGGATTTTGCCATCCTTAAAAACTACTCCGCGGACCTCAACCTTCGGCGTTTTGTAGCCTGGATCGGATGCGAACAATTCTTCAATCCTTTCCAATTCTTCACCGGTATAAGCCTCCATGAGAAGCATGCTAATGCTTCGGAGTTCTTCATAGCGCTCTATATCATATGGATTTCTACAATTCGTAAGGCCTATTCTAGAAATAGCTTCAACCCTTTTAACATATTCCAACCATCGCGGCTCCATATTCCAATCTCCTCGCTTCCCATTAAAACTTTATAATTATTATACCATTATATACCTTTACTTGGGATGCATAAAGACCCCCTACACTTTAATAGCATAGAGGGCCTTTCAAACAATCAGCTTTTATGATAATCTATGGTAAACAAATTAATTGGAGGCTAAACAATGCATAAATTCGCTCACCTAGGCATCAATGCTAAAGACATGGAAGAGTCAATCAAATTTTATACAAACATTCTCAAGTGCAAAATTCTAGAGGACGTAAGCCATCCAGGCATGCGTCTGGTTTTTCTAGATGCAGGTGGAACCGTAGTAGAGCTTGTCTATAGAGACGGAAACTGCGTTCTTCCTGATGGCCCAGTCAACCACATGGCCTTCGATGTTGAAATCCTTGACAAAGAAATTGAATTCCTTAAAGAAAGCGGCATATCCTTACTTGGAGAGCCCATAACAGTAGGCAAATCAAGAATCGTATTTTTCAGAGGCCCAAATGGCGAAAAAATAGAATTTTCAGAGCAAGTATAGGGACATCAATTTTTATATGTGTCCATGCATTCAATCCGATTCAATGAGTCTGAAATTTTTAGCAAAGGCCGGCCAAGATGCGATTATCGCCTTGGCCTTTTCGCTTTTGGTTTCTTCCTCGTATTCCTGCAATATTATCATTAGTTCTGTTTTAGCCTCATCGTCAAGTTCCTTGCCCAAGAAGCTTTTGCCTTTGCGTTTTCCGCCTGTTGAAGGCTCTTTTTCATTCCAAGCGAAGATTTTACCTCCGCTCATGCCTGCAGCAAAATTCATTCCTATTTTCCCCAATATGACAACTATTCCTCCCGTCATATATTCGCATCCATTGTTGCCTATTCCTTCGCAAACGGCAAGAGCGCCACTGTTTCTTATTGCAAACCTGTCTCCCACGACTCCTGCTCCATAAAAAATGCCTGCAGAAGCTCCATAAAGAACCGTATTTCCAGCTATCATGTTGTCTTTTATTCCCTTTTGCATTTCCACATCGGGCGAAATAACAATCTTTCCTCCGCTAAGCGACTTGCCTACATAATCATTGGCATCGCCCTTAAGCCTTAATGTGACCCCCTTGGTCAGGAAAGCCCCGAGGCTCTGCCCAGCCGAACCTGAAAGATTGAGTTCTATGGAATCGTCGCTCAGTTTGTCCCTTGTTCCCTTTCTTTCTATGCAACCACTCAAATAAGCACCTATACCACGGTCTCGGTTGCTTATGACATGCTCTGACTCATAATGCTTTCCTTGTTTAATTGCATCGATAATTTCATCCACGACTTCTATGTCAACCCTTGAATCTACCAATTTTTTTTCAGTCGGTTTGTATCTGCATGATATTCGAGATGGAAGTTCCGGTCTGAACAACACAGAATCAAGTTCCAGCTTTTCCGCCTTCAAATGAAGATTTTTCTTTTTCTGTAGGAGGTCGCTACGGCCGATAATTTCATCCAGACTGCTAAATCCGTTGTTTTCCAATATTTCGATTGTTTCCTTTGCAACAAATTCCATATACTTCTCAACGTGATTCGAAGAACCCTTAAAACGTTTTCTTAGCTCTTCGTCTTGCGTCGCTATTCCAGCCGGGCATACGTTCTCCTGGCATTTCCGGCACATTCTGCAACCCATCGCGATTAAAAGGGCGGTGGCGAATCCATAGGATTCGGCTCCTAACATAGCCGCCTTTACGATGTCTCTCCCCGTCAGCATCTTCCCATCCACACGCAGCTCAACACAATGTCTAAGGTCATTTAGAAGCAATGTCTGGTGCACCTCTGATAAACCTATTTCCCAAGGAATTCCAGCCGATCTGGTGGATGAAATCGGAGCCGCTCCCGTTCCTCCGTTTCCTCCACTAATTAGTATCCTGTCTGCTCCCGCCTTGGCCACTCCGGCTGCGACGGTGCCTATTCCCGCCGATGCTACAAGCTTGACTGCTATTGACGCCGAAGGATTTACCTGCCTAAGGTCATGAATTAATTGTGCAAGATCCTCTATAGAGTATATGTCATGATGTGGAGGAGGCGAAATAAGCGAAATGCCAGGGCTTGCATTTCGAACTCTGGCTATTTCATCTGTAACCTTTTCGGGGGGCAGATGCCCTCCCTCTCCTGGCTTTGCCCCTTGAGCGACCTTGATTTCTATTTCTCTGCAGTCCGCCAAATAAGTCACATCGACTCCGAATCTACCTGACGCAATCTGCCGGCTTCCACTCTTTTCAGATTTTTTCCTCGTATCGTCTTTTTCTCCTCCTTCTCCCGAATTGCTTATGGCCCCTAAACGATTCATTGCTCCGGATATGGCAACATGGGCCTCAGGACTGATTGCTCCGTAGGACATGGCGCTTGCACTAAAACGCTTGAGTATTGACTCTTTTGTCTCGACACAGTCGGCATCCCTTTCACCATCGGGTTTTATTTCCAAAAGGCTTCTTATGGACCATATCTTATCGTCAATTTCATCTGATACTTCCTTATACAAGCCATAATCCCCCCTTGCGGCGGCTTTTCCCAGCCTTTGGACATTAGATTTGCTGTATAATACAGGCTTTACGGAATCCAAAATGCTGTCTTCGGAATCCTTTTTTCGCCCATAGGCCTCCGAATGCCTCTCCAGTGCCTCATTTTGCAAGGTGTCCATGTCGACACCGCCCAAGCATCCCGGAGTTCCCTCAAAATATTTTGATACTAAACTTTCAGACAAACCCACTGTTTCAAAGAGTTTTGCTCCTTGATATGCTTGAAGAGTTGTGATTCCCATTTTGGCAATTATTTTCAATATTCCGGATGCCATTGCTTTCTTGAGATTATCTATCGCTTCCTTCTCATCTTTGCCATTACTATTTGCCCTTTCACGCGCGAGCTCGAGCGCAAACCATGGATTGACCGCCTTGGCACCATATCCCAAAAGAAGAGCCGCTTGCGAAACGTCCCTCACCTCTGCCGTTTCAACGATTATTTCAACTTTGCTTCTTTTTTTCATTTCAACGAAATGATGGTGAAGTGCGCTAAGAGCTAAAAGAGATGGAATCGGCGCATACAAGGGATCTGTCCTCCTATCGCTCAGAATCAGCAGATTGTAACCTTTTTCCACGCAACTTTCACAGCTTTTCAAAAGTTCATCAAGTGCCTTATCCAAACGGTCGGATGCCCCTTCGGCCGGAAACAGCATCGGCACAGTTACCGCCCTAAAGTTTTCCTTGTCCAGCTGTTTAAGCCCGGACATTTCCTGATTGTCCAATATTGGAATCTCCAATTCCACGAAGGGCATTTCACGGTTCACTTCGATCTTGTCTGCGCGTTCCCCGGGAAATCCTATTATTTGCTTGAGGGAAGTATACATTTTTTCCCTTATCGGATCCATAGGAGGATTGGTCACTTGAGCGAAACGGTGTTTGAAATAATCAAACAGCAGATGATTTTCGGCTGAAAGCGCAGGAAGAGCCCTATCGAGACCCATCGAAACAATCGCTTCTCTACCAAAATCCGCCATTGCAGAAAGGCCCTCAGACAACTCGCTCTTGCTGTATCCACACAATATCAGCTTTCTTTCCTTTTCAGATTCAGAAAGAGGCATTTCATTACAAGGGCTCCTCAATGTATCCAAATCAATCCTGTTTTCTCTAATCCATTTGCCGAAATCGTATTCTCCAACCAATTGCTTCAGTGTATCAGCGCCGTCTGAGAAAATTCCATTCTCCAAATCAAAGCAAATGACATCGCCCGGTGAAAGACCGCTTTTTTCCACGAGCTCGGTCCTGCCTTCAACAACTCCCGATTCCGAGGCTATTACAAGCATCCCTCTTTTGTCTATATCGTATCTAAGGGGTCTGAGTCCATTTTTATCCCTTACCGCGCACAAACGCCTCCCGTCATAGCTAACTATAGACGCCGGTCCGTCCCATGGCTCCATAAATCTTCCATGATAAGCGTAAAAAGCCTTTTCCGACTCACTCAGTTCTGGATTTCCATCCCATGCCTTTGGAATCATCATCGACAATGCCTTGACCGGTCCATGACCATTTGCAAGCAAAAACTCCAAAGCGTTGTCAAAGCACGCCGAATCGCTCCCTCCAGGCTCTATGACCGGCAAAACATCTTTTAGCCTCTCTCCCAAGACTTTCGATGTCATGACTCCTTCCCTTGCCTTCATCCAATTAACATTGCCGCTGACGGTGTTTATTTCCCCATTATGTGCCAGCAGCCTAAAGGGTTGAGCAAGTTCCCAAGATGGGAAGGTGTTGGTGCTGTAGCGTTCATGAACCATCGCAACTCTAGACTTGTATTCTTCATTTTCCAAATCTGTGTAGAATTCACCGAGAAGCCTGCCCGGGACAAGGCCCTTGTATACAATCGTATTAAATGAGAGGCTGCAAATATAAAATTTTTCAGTATAAGGAACTCCTGACCCTTCTACGAATGACTGCATTCTCTTGCGAATGAATAGCAAAGTATTTTCACAAGCGTCCTTTTTAAAAGGCTTTATGAAAACCTGAACAATATCAGGCCTAGTTGCGCTGGCTAACTTGCCACAGACCGACTGCCTTTGAGGAACATCTCTCCATAGCAAAACTTCAAAGCCTTCTTCCCTAGATATCCTCTCAAAGACACCTTCGCAAAAGAGACGCGATGCGGGATCCCTTGGCAAAAATAGCATACCCACCGCATATTTGCCGGCATTAGGCAACTCAAGATTTTTTTCGGCAAATATGGCTAGATGAAAATCGTATGGAAGGTCAGTCATTATTCCGCTTCCGTCTCCTGAGGATTCGTCAAGACCCAAGGAGCCTCTGTGGCTTAGATTTTTCAAAATGGACAAAGCATTGCTTACTACTTCATGCTTTCTTTCTTCCTTAAGCAGAGCCACGGCTCCTACACCGCAATTGTCCTTTTCCATGGATGGCTTGTATAGCCCCTGTTTTGGTGGCAAATTATGTTTCATTTTTTTATCTCCTTTATATTTTCACATATTCAGCAAATGTATTCTGCATTTTTGTTCTCTTGTTTTTATGGATGCGATTTTCAATTTTCTGAATATTTAACACTTATTATACCTCCCTCAAAATCCAATTACAAGAATTATTTTAACTATTTATAAATATTTTTTACTATATATACAATATTGTTTGATTTTCTTTTGTTCACAGACTTACAGGCAAAATACGCTTGTCAAAAATCAATCACTGTGCTAAAGTGTCTTAGAAGACAGTTCGCGAGCCTCCTGTCTATAAACAAAACTAAGGCATGCAATGAAGTGTTTTTCGCTCTATTGACTATGTCGCCGCCATTTTAAGGCGGCTTTTTATGGCTTGCTGATATTTAAAATATTGGGAGGTTTTTTTTATGCAAAATCGTTTCAACACCCGTTTCATTGCAAGGACGGCTATAATTGCAGCCATCTATGCTGCCCTTACACTGGGACTTGCACCTATCAGCTATATGGCAATACAGTTTCGTCTTTCTGAAATATTGGTTCTTTTAGCATTCGTCAATCCAGCCCTTGCGCCGGGACTTGTTCTGGGAACCTTCATTGCCAACCTATTTAGCCCACTAGGTCTCATTGATGTGGTATTCGGCACAATAGCAACACTCCTTAGCATAATCTTCATGATACGCTCAAAGAACATGTGGATTGCATCAATATATCCGACAATCTTTAACGGAATAATAATCGGACTTGAGCTGCATTTTGTATTCGCACTGCCCTTAGCACTTACAATACTCCAAGTTGCAGCCGGAGAATTCATTGTTGTTACAATATTAGGAGTGCCTCTTGTAAAACAGCTTTTAAAAAACAAGGCAATAAAAGAAAAACTGGAAAACTAGCATAAAGCCATGCAAAAGACCCTTCATTCCGATTTGGATTGAAGGGTCTTTTGCTATATCTTAGATCTTTTTATTTGTATTTGAAACTTGTACAGTTTAATGCACCATTCTAAAGTAGAATCTTTACTATTTCCACGATCTACAGTTTTTGTCTTTCGTTTTTTCTGTCAACTGACAACTGATATCTGACAACCTTCTTTGTTTCTACTTTCCACTTTCTACTTTCCACTTCTACTCTATACCGTAAAGATACTTGGCAAATTCAGAATCGGCTCCAATTACAAGCTTAGTCTTGTCTCCCAATGTCTTCTTGTAACTCTCAAGCGTTCTATAAAAAGCATAGAACTCGGGATCCTTGTTGTAGGCATTTGCATAAGTCTCAAGAGCCAAAGCATCTCCTTCACCCTTTATAGTCTCAGCGGTTTCATAGGCTTCGGCCTTCAAGATGGTGACTTCCTTCGATGCTTGTGCAGTTATTATCTTATACTGCTCTTCTCCCTCCGCACGGAACTTGTTGGCGATTTTTTGCCTTTCAGTTCTCATTCGGTTGAAGATATTCTCATAGTTGCTTTCGGGCAACTCAGTCTTTGCTATACGAACATCGATAACTTCCATTCCGAAGTTGCTTACCTCTTCGTTTGTATTTATTCTGATTTGATTTGTCATGGCATACACATATGCTTTGTCTGAAATCAAGGTACTTCCATCAGTTAAACCAATTTTTTCATTCAATTTGGAATAAATGATATCGTCCAACTTAGTGTTTGCGCTTCTTACATTATTAACGGTTATTCTGAAAAGAAGCGGATTTCTGATTACCCATTGGGCGTTGTTGTCTAGAACTATCTTCTTCTTATCTGAAGTTGTAACTTCCCTTGCAAGTGTATTATATGTCAGAAGACGAGATGTGTATTTTTCAACTTGATCTATGATCGGAACCTTGAAAAACAATCCCTTGCCCTCTAGAATCTTAACATCTTTAAACTGAGGAATGTCATATATTTCAGCTTCAAGTTCCGGCGTTATTTCTTCCACAATCACCGTTTGAACCTCACCGAATCTTGTGATAACTGCCTGCTCAACTTCATTTACTGTAAAAAGGAAATTCGTGGCTACAACATATGCCAATAATACGAATCCGACAGCCATTACGCCTTTTTTCGAAATATTAGGCTTCTTGAATTCTCTTCGTTGACGAGGCTCGCCGTCTGATCCACGATTCTCAAAATTCTTTTGGAACTTGTTGAATAAATCTTCCATTATTGGACACCCCCCTCAACCGTCATGCCTTGAAGTGGAAGAAATTTAAGAGTGTTTCCGTCTTCCCCAACAATGTAGATTTCCATACCCGGAAGAATTTCCTCAAGCGTCTCTAAATATAGACGTGTTCTTGTGACAGTCTTTCCGAAAACATATTTCTCGTAAACGGCATTAAAGTTGGCAACGTCTCCGTTAGCTCTCCTTGTCCTGTCCTCCTTGTATGCCTCGGCTTCCGAAATGAGTTTCGACGCCTCGCCTCTAGCATCCGGAATAACACTATTTTCATAGGAAAGAGCTTCGTTTATCTTACTTTCCTTGTCTGCTTTGGCTCTCGAAATATCTTTAAAGGCATCATCCACTTCTTCGGGTGGATAAACATCTTGAAGTTGAACAGCCGTAATCTGAATTCCTATTCCGTAGTCATCGCAAATTCCCTGCAAATCGTCTCTTATCTCTTGCTGGATTCCAACCTTGTTGTCTGTGAGTACCTCATCAAGATTATTATTTGCTACGCTACGCCTTATAGTCGATACAGCAACCGTATTGAGCGTCCCTATCTGATCATCTACATTGAACAGGAATTTCTTGCTATCTGAAATCCTGAATTGCACAATTGCCTCAACATTAACCAGATTTTCGTCCCCCGTAAGCATCAGGGAATCATTGCTCAGACTGCTGTTATACAATGGAGTCGCTCCCGGATTAACTTCACCCGCTGTTGCAAATCCGAATTCAAGACGCCTTACCTCAGCAACATTTACCGTATATCTCTGTTCTACAATTGGAATCTTCCACTTGAGCCCCGCTTGAGCCTCTGTTCTTGCGTATTGCCCGAATCTTGTGATTACTGTCTCTTCCCCTGATTCAATTGTGTATATGCCGTTATAGGCCACAAGCGCTATAAGAACCAGAAAGAAAAATATCATTGATTTTTTCAATATGTTTGCCTCCTTTTTTAAAGTGCCACTTAATAGTAACATATAAACATTAGCTTATTTAAAAAAAATGTATTATTCACAGAAATGTAACCTTGAAAACCCCTTCATGCTAATGAAGGGGTTTTGTTAAAAAAACTATTTATCTGGTTTCAGCTTCTGCAAGAGCCTTCTCAGTAATATAACCTCTGTCTATCCCTCTGACGAAGCTTAAATACGTAGCAGTCACATCGTAACGCGCATCATGATATGCTATTGCGTTGGATTCAAAAAGAGATCTCGTTTTCGTAAGAACCTCTTCTTCTCCAACACCCATGAAATCAACAAGTTCCTGCAACTTTGGAAACTTGGGATTTCCATCCTTCATTTTCAATTTACAGGTTTCTTTCAGTTTTCGCATTGTGCAATATTGTGAAGAAAATTTAAATTCCTGATTGCATCTCCCGAATTCCTTTTTCATGAACATTTTATCAAAACTGAAGTTGTGAGCCACAAGAACATCCGCTTCAGTAAAATCCTTATTTATTTCGTCGATGCTATCCTTGAATTCATGATTTCCCGAAAGCTCTTCAAGTTTTCCAGGTGTAAATCCATGAATCTTATATGCCTCAAGCTCCATAAACATCACCTTGAAAAAAAAATTTTTTGCTTTCACTTTACCATCATCATCCATTATATAAGACAGTTGGCAAATCTGTCCCGGTTTCAAGCCTGTTGTTTCTGTATCAAAAACCAATGCCTTCATTAAATTACCTCTAATCCTTTTTTCTTAATTATAGGCAATTTTATTGATTTGGTCAAACATGACCGTTTTTCGCCTAATTTTCAATACGGATATTCTCCAGTCCTGAAAACATTCTGGATGGGAGGGACTGCACAAGTATATATTTTTTTTATTTTTCCATCCTTCAATTCAAGAATCACAGGACAAACCAAATTGTCCTTTTCTCCTCTTGCCATTACTATACAAGGGTATCCCCATAGGTTCTTGTAGAAATTTACTTTTAAAAGTCCCCAGGAAGGATAGTCGGATGGAAAGTATCCCAATTCGGCATAAACCTTTCCATTTTGTACGCTGCCTCTTTTTTCCATTCTAGCTTTTATCTGTTCCTTCGCCGCTTCACCTTGCATCGCTGGAAATGAAACCGCCAGAGCGCCGTAGACAAGGTCTTCCGAAAGATAAGGCTCTAGCAAGCTAAAATCCAAGTGATTCCATGCTTTTGCGTAGAGTTTTACAAGTTCCAATTCCGTCATATGGTATCACATCCTAATCAACTTTATTATTATATTCAAAATAAAACTACAAATTCCTTCTTTTGACAAGAAAAAACCTCCCGAAGGAAGTTTTTTCAATATTGATATTGATATTGATTTTATTTTTTTATTACCTTTTCTTATCTTTTGTATTCCCTTGTCCTCTGATATCTGATACTGCTCTTGTCTTTCCTGTTATCTGTTGTTATCTTTTGTATGCCCTTGTTTTTCCTGATATCTGATATCTGATGCCTAATATCGGTTATCGGTTCTTCTATCTTTTGTCTTTTATCTTTTATCTTTTATCTTTTATCTTTTATCTTTTATCTTTTATCTTTT
>CAZTZB010000026.1:0-21229 GCA_964617505.1 uncultured Peptostreptococcaceae bacterium
CCTCTTCTATCTTGGCATAGTTCCATTATGTTTCCCACATATTGGTTTGGAAGCATTATGCTTGCTTCAACAATTGGTTCCTCCATGTAGGCAATTTCACTTTCTTTTGGCATGTTTGTGGGATTTTGTATTTCAAGTATGCTTCCATCTGTTTTTATAATCTTGTAGATTACGCTCGGAAGCGTTGCTATCATGTTGAGATCGAATTCACGCTCAAGCCTCTGCTGAATTATTTCCAGATGAAGCAGTCCCAAAAATCCGCATCTGTATCCAAAGCCTAGGGCTACTGACACTTCGGGCTCATACACAAGTGAGGCATCATTAAGCTGCAATTTTTCCAATGCATCTCCTATGTTCTCGTATTTTTCTCCTTCAGCAGGATAAATACCGCAATATACCATGGGCGTGACTTTTTTGTAGCCAGGCAAGGCTGATTTGCAAGGGTTTTTATCCAAAGTGATGGTATCCCCTACTCTACAATTTTCTACATCTTTGATGCTTGCGGTCAAAAATCCAACATCTCCAGCGCTTAGCGTTTTTCTAGAAATCATATGCGGAGAAAAAACGCCCACATCGGTAACCTCAAATTTTTCTCCGGTTGATACCATTCTTATTATATCCTTTGGCGCAACCGTCCCCTCAAAAACTCGTATGTTCGCAACCGCACCCTTGTAGCTATCATAGTATGAGTCGAAAATCAATGCCTGCAAGGGAGCATCGTCATCCCCCTTGGGTGGTGAAATCTTTTCCACTATGTCATTAAGTACTTTTTCAATATTTATACCGTTTTTTGCCGATATAAGGGGCGCTTCTGAAGCATCGATTCCAATTATCTCTTCTATTTCCTCAATAACTTCTTCAACCCTGGCACTAGGCAAATCTATTTTATTTATAACCGGCACTATTTCCAGATCTTGCTCTACCGCAAGGTATACATTCGCCAAGGTCTGAGCTTCCACTCCCTGGCTTGCATCTACAACCAAAATTGCACCTTCGCACGCAGCCAGGCTTCTTGAAACTTCATAACTGAAATCGACATGCCCAGGCGTATCTATAAGGTTCAAGTAATACTCTTTTCCGTCCGAGTGTTTATAAACCAATTGTATGCTCTGAAGCTTTATTGTGATTCCACGTTCCCTTTCAAGATCCATGTTGTCAAGAACCTGATTCTTCATCTCTCTTTGAGAAATCAGCCCGGTCTTTTCAATCAACCTATCCGCCAGTGTCGATTTCCCATGATCTATATGCGCTATAATGGAAAAATTCCTTGTTCTCTCTTTATGTCCATCTGTCATGCTTGTTCCTCCTCAAATAACTCTTGAAATTGCTTCATTTATTATAACACAGGTCAAGATAAGCGTATAGTTTTAGCATTGCTAAAGTCTTACTTGCATTCTGCCTTTTATCATGGTAAAATATCCTTTGTCAGTTAGATTACAAGGGGGGTGAATGAAAATGGCAAATATCAAATCAGCAAAAAAACGCATTAATGTCATTAAACGACAATCTGCAGAAAACAAAACCATCAGATCAAGCGTAAAAACAGCAATCAGAAGATTTAACGAAGCTGTTATAGCGGGTGATGCAACTTTGGCTTCTGAGAAATTCATTTCTGCCGAAAAGACTATTTATCAAGCGGCAAGCAAGAATGTTTTTCATAAAAATAATGCTTCGAGAAAAGTCTCTAATCTCGAAAGAAAACTCAACAAGCTTAAAAATGTACAATAATTCGTGAATAACAATTTTCCCCATTGTAATTCGCTAAGCCAATAAAAGCCTCTTCCTGATGGAAGAGGCTTTTCTGACTCTTTATTCACCTATCTTTGCTTACCTTCGATTATTACATTGCCTATTTCGCAAATAAGTACTTCTATTGCCAATCGCTTCTGGCTTGAAAGCGATTTGCATTTAAGTTCCGTTTCCATACATAATTCCATTATCTTTCCTATTGTAGCCATTTCTAATCCTCTTGCATATCTTAAGTTTTTTTTGAAAGCAAAATCACTCTTTATTCCTAGGGTTTTCATGGTTTCTACCTTTGAACAGCCACTGCTTTGCAAACTCTTAACCTTCATCATCTGTCTAAAATGGCGACTTATCATGAACAAAATTTTGATTTCCGGTTCTCCCATTTCATATAATATCTCAAGGCTTTCGAGAGCCGATGCAGTATGGGCTTCAGAAAGGCTGTCGGTCAGCTTAAAAATATTCGTTTCACCCCTATTCTTCAAAAGATCTTCAAAATCTTTTCTTTCTATGTTTTTTCTCTCCTTTAGGCTCCCAATCAGTTTCTTGAGCTCGCTTTCGGAATCATACATATTTTTCGGTCTTTCCTTATTGAAATACCCCAATTGTTGAATCAGGTATTTCATGTCAAACTTTGAAATTGAAAGCCCACAGTTTTTAATAAAATCATAAATCCACGCCTCATATGCTTCCGGAGTAAGTCTCTTGGCATCAACAATCAATTTCTTCTTTTTAAAATATTTGTAAACGATGCTCCTTTTGTCGACGCGTCCATTCAGTAAAATCAACACTGTCGTTTCAGGCACTTTAGCAATAAAAGAATCAAGATCCTCCTTATTGTTAAGCATTTCAGAGGCGATTTTTATAAAATCAGAAACCACAACTATCCTAACATCACACATAAAGGGCAGAGTAACTATCTTTTCCTCTATATCCTTCAAGTCGGAAATCTGCTCAATCTTATGAAAATTCATTTCTTCTATGCATCCTTTAAGATGCTTTTTTGTCATATACTCAACAAATCTATCCGCAATATATTTTTCCTCACCATCAACAAAAAAAACCCTCTGCCACATATTTGCAGGCAATACTATTAATTTATTCAAGTCCATATGCTTCACTCCTGTTCGAAAAATAACTTTCCACAAAAAACTCTCTCAAACCATCCGTTTTGATTATTATTGCACCGTCTTTGTCTGTTCGGTATACATCCATGTTTAAACTTTCATATCTTTCAATCACAGAAGTTGCCGGATGTCCGAAAATATTCCTTCCTACCTGCACCACGACAACTTCGGGTTTATATGCTTGCAAAAGACTATCTGTGTTCGAGCTTTTGCTTCCATGGTGGCTTGCCTTTATAAGGTCAATATCGACTGGATTTTCCAAGGATAGGGTCTTCTCTGCCTTCTCTTCTATATCTCCAGTAAGAAGCATCTCAAAATCTCTATAATCCAACAAAATAACTATTGAATCGTTATTTTCCGCCGAATGGGAGGTCAATCCTTCGTAATTATTATCCACATTTAAAACCTGCATTGAAAGTCCATCAATTTCAAGTATCTGCCCAACTTCTGTATATATTACGAATTTTTCAGCATAACGCATTTTATTTTCCAATGCTTCCTTTACGTCTCCATTCTCATAAATCGTTTTCTTCATCAATAATGTATCTATTCGGTCCTTTTCTGCGAGCCCTAGTAGTCCTCCGTAATGATCTTCATGGTAATGTGTAAGAATCGCCAAATCTATCTTGTCAATTCCATTCCTTATTAAAATTTCAGAAATATCAATATCCTCTGTTCCACTGTCAATCAAAATATTCCTTCCATTGGCAGTTCTTACAAATATGCAATCGCCCTGCCCAACATCAAAAAATATTATTTCAATTTGCTTATCTACACTCGCAATAGCTGGAATTGTTGCAACTGCTATTGCAAGCAAGATAGCCGCCACAGCTTTCTTTATTTTATCTGCTCGCAAAAAATATTCTTTTCTAGATTGTAACACAAGCAATATGCATGCACAGTAATAAAGCCCGGCAAGCTTATAACCGATAAAAGGCAATTCAATATATGACCAAGAAAATCCTGATGCAAGCTTTGACAAGCAGTCCAAAGCATTCGTGCCCAATTCAACCGGAAAGGCAAGAAGCTGAGGAAGAAAAGGAATCGACAGAAGACTTGCAAGAGCGTAAATATATAGAATCGGCAACCATACTCCAAACAATAATACAGCAGGAACATTTGCTATTATCGAAATTATTGACAAATAATTAAAATGATAAATAAGTATAGGGGCAATGCCGATTTGAACAGACAATGATATCATCAAAGCCTTTATGGCAATGTTTTTGGGATGTATCCACTCACTCAAAGCCGGGTAAATGAAATATATTGATGCTACGGCTCCAAACGACAGTTGGAATCCAGCTGAAAAAAGCTGATAGGGATTCCATAAAAGTATTATTGCCGCAGATAAGAACAGTGCATTCAGCAAATCGTATTTTCGCCCAGTAATTCCTGCCAATGAATATATG
Organism: uncultured Peptostreptococcaceae bacterium; assembly: GCA_964617505.1. Taxonomy (GTDB): domain Bacteria; phylum Bacillota; class Clostridia; order Peptostreptococcales; family BM714; genus BM714. The sequence goes on from CAZTZB010000026.1 coordinate 4,286, forward strand.
GAAATAAATACAAAGGCTCTTATTGCAGAAACAGGAAATCCTATCATTGAAACAAAAAGAAATACTGCTAGTAGAATCACAATAGATTTTAACCAATGATTCTTCTTGTAAAAAAGATTTGACAACGCAGTCAAGAATCCAAATAATACTGCAATATGTAGTCCTGAAACGGCAAAAAGATGTGAAAGCCCGGACATGCCTATTTGCATGGTCTTTTCTTCTCCTAAAAGGCTTGTATCTCCAAAAACAAGAGAAGCAAAATATGCTTGGCTATTTTTTTCTAAGATTCTTTCACTTTTTATAAGAATTTTATCTTTTATGATTGCAGGGTCAAAATATTTTTTAGCTTCAATTTCTACAATTGCAGCATTGTCGTCAAAAAAACTTACCTTGTCATAACCTTTTATTAATCCGTATTGGCTATAGTCAAAAGTATTGGGATTTTTAGGTTTGCTTTCATTAATTAACTCTCCGCTATATTTTATGTATTTATGTCGATATTTTGAGATATCCTTATCCGAAAGAATCAATATCTTTGCATTGGCTTCGATATAGCCGTCTTTTGCTTTAACCCCTTCAACTTTAAGGACAAGTTTGCCGGGGTTTCCGTATTCAGGTCCGTATGCATATCCATAAAGCTCTAAATTTCCTTCTTCAAAAGTTTTTACTTGCATATTAGCTGATAAGTAGAATGTCACTCCCATACCAAGCACAAGGCCAAAAAAAATAATCACAAGACGTTTAAGGTTTTCTTCCGACCATTCAAAAATAAACAAAATACATACAATCCAAAGGCAGATTCCACCAATGAATATATAAGGGCTGTGCGCCAAAACCAACATCCCAATGAAATATGAAAACAAAAATAAAGCCAAGGGTCTTCTCAAGACGCCACCTCGCATTTAATGTCACGCGCTTACTGTCTTTCCCTTTCAGTAAAACCTTTTACTATCTCTTTTTCCTTTATACTCAAGCCATAAAGTCTGTATACCAAATCATCGACTTTCCTGTCATCTCTATCCTGGCAATCATGCATGAGGGCAAGCTTCGCAATCGCTTTTTCAGTCAACTTAGGTAAGGGAATGCGTTTTAGCGGCGTATGGTACAATTCGAGCTGACTGCCCTTCCTTTTTCCATTGTTCTTTAGCCAAAAATAAATCACACTCGAATTCAGTATGCAGCAAAGTGCCTTCAAATGATTCTCGCCCATTTTGCCATGAATATAATATATATCTGCACTTCCGTAGCAAGCTTTTTCCGTGTAAACAAAACGGTTGTCAATGGCTCTGTGCGGAACCATTATTTTGGGACCCTTAAAAATTTCTTCATCTCTATACCATTGAAGCTCGTACCAATGTCTTGCACCATTTATGACTTCACGCCTTTTTGAAAGAATCCCCTTGTAAGGATTCAGATGTTTCAACACGGCTTCGCCAAATGCTTTTCCTTCTTTTTCCATTTTATCATTTGTCACATACAATACAAGCTTTTCCGATTCTTTAAGCGAATAACAATCTATATCCGAATTCTTGTAAAAGGGTTTTAGGAATGGCGAATTCTTTAGATACAAAGGTAGCTCGCCTGGTGAATCAAATACATAAATAGGTTCGCCTAGGCCCATACTCTGGGAGCCCTCAATTATATTGCGTTTGCTTGTCTTGTCACATCCCGACACAAGACCCTGCCTCACTTGACAAACATCTCCAATTGAGCATGCCGCATTGTCTCTGATGCTTCGCGACACTTCTCCATAAAAAGAATTTTCATATAATATAATATTTCCGTCAATATCGTATATGGATTCCTCTTTTGTTTCATGCGACACGAAACTTTTCAGTGCTTCCGTCAGCGGAAGTGCATTTCCCATTGCTTTTTTCAGAACAGTTTTATCTGAATAAGCTGGTTTCTTTTGAAGAGTAAAAAACATATTATGCTGCCCTTTTGCAGAGCTGAAAATGTTTACGCCGTCAAGCATATATATTTCCCTAAAGGATGTGTTTTCGCTAAGAAAAGACCTGAGTTTTTTTGCACCATCCGCGGTAGTTAAATAACTCGTCGTAACATAGGACAAAACACCGCCTGGTCTTAGCATTTCAACAGCCTTGTAAATGAAATAGTAAAAATAATCCATTTTGGCTTCATAAAAACCTTTACCAAAATCCGATGATTTAGCAGTCCTAAAAACATCCCTATTCCCTTTTTCTCCCAGGTAAGGTGGATTGCCCAAAATCAAATCATATGAATCGCCGAAATCGAAATCCGATATGGCATCCCGCATGTAAATCGTCGGCCTTATGTCTGATAATCTAAAAGTCCCGAGAAATCGGTCTAAAAGTGCTATAAGAAACATTTCAAGCCCCTCACTATGCAGATCATTTGCGTAAAAACCCTCATTGACCTGTTTAAGTAGAATTTCATCTATCTCATTATTTGAATCAATACATGTTTTGAGGGCTTTCTCCATAACAGAAAGCATCTTCAGAAAAAAAAGACCTGCCCCTGCAGAAATATCCATAGTACGGATTACCATATAGGGATTGTCTTTTAGTATAATGCCTAAGGCGATATAGAAACCTCTAGAGTCCGGCCTGCTTATACCTTCTTTTATGAATTTATCCTCTAGAACATAAAAAAGGCCTCTTTCAACAAGATAGGCCGCAACAGGCTCAGGCGTGTATACGCTCGCCGTGGAAGCACGTAAAGAGCCTTCCATATATTTTGGCAGAGAAAAACCCTGCAAATAACCATCTCCATATTCATCTCCGTCAAATGTCTCAATAACTGAATCCATTCCTATATCAACATTTTCGGAGTATTCCTCTCCAAGATGCCTGCAAATAAAGTCGCTATAAGCTTCTCTGCCGAGGCCATACTTTTCAAGCAAGCGGTTTCTGATAGAACTTATGTATGAAGCTTCTGCGCTAAAGCTTAAATCTTCATACGTTTTTATGGTATTCCTATCTCCTTTGCCCATAAATATCTCCCCGTTCAAATAAAAAATCTTAGTACACAATACTAAGATTTTTTTACAATATACATTCCGGGACCGGCCATGCTTACTCCATCCATGTTTTCCACGGTTCGATTCACTAGCAAATCGATGTCTTCAATTCTTGTGTCAATCCCTTTTTTCTTCAAGTATTTCATAATTGTAAGCAATCTGATAGGATAACTGCATGGATTTTTGAAATAAGGATGTTTCCTTATCAATTGCTGTATTTTTTCAGATTCTTTCTCATAATAGCTTATGGTATCGTAACTTAAAAGGTTCTCCAACTCTTCAATATACGCTTCCAATTTGATTTTGTCGTTATTTTTAATCAATTCTTTAATATTCTTCAACAACTTGTCAAATCGAATAGGTTTCGCACCATCGCTACTATGCGGTAACGGAACTTCCATTTAATCATTCCCCTTTCATAATCAATACAATTCTACACTCAAATGCTGTTTCTGTCAATCACAAGCTGCCTTTTGAAAAACAGTATTATGGTCCTTCCATTGACTGTTGGCACAGCCTCGACCATTTCCCATCCCTCTCTCCCCAGACTATTCACCAAATCCTGGTCTTTCTTTGACATTACTAGATTTGTAGCTCCTGCAGTTTTTATATGTTCAATCCTATATTCCCACATGGCAATCCCCTTATTTAATCAAGTCTTCCAACTTTTTATTGTTTGATTCAGAAAAAACTATGTCGCCGGCAAATATTTCTTCTAGCTTTTCTTGGGATTTTTTTAGCTCCTCCAAAGAATTTCCATTAATCACAATACGATCTCCATGAACCTCTACTTCACACAGCAAGGCGCTTCCCTCAAGAAGAAGATAGTATTCAACTCCCGCATCTTCATCATCTGGGATAAATGCATCTGTATTTCTGATTTTTTCCATTAATCGTTCCCTATTCGTAACAATATAAACAGCTGAATATACTTCAAGTGTTCCTTCTTCTTCCACCCGCTCAATTTTATCAATGATTTCAATCATCTTGTAAAACATCCATTGATTTTTTTGAGCATAATTTTCATATGTCACATAGCCTCTTATGTTGCAATACGATTCGTAAGCTTCTCTAAACTTGCCTTTCACCGTCTCTGCAAGTTTGCTGTCTACGAAAACCGACAAAAGACTGCTCACATAAAAGCGCTCATCAAGAAGAAATACCCTCCCAATGAATATGTCTCCTTTTTTCAGCATGCTTCCCGATTCTATCTTTATTTTTTCTCCGCTTATTATATCTATACAAGCAATAGAATCATCTATTTCAGTCTCAATTGCTTCGCAAACCTTCATTTCTGAGCGAATCCATGCCTTTAGCACAGCCATATTCTCTTCTAAAAGTCCTTGTTGGCATTTTACATAAATCTCTAAAATGCTCATCTGTCCGGATTTTGCATTAAATATGCTCCACTTGTCAAATCCCACCAAACTTCCTATGTTTTTCTCATACAATTCCCTAGCTATGGCCATCTCATTATTTGCTTTTTCAACACCGTAAATGTAGGCTTCATCAAGTATTTTTTCTTCGATTTCGATTAATTTATCGTAGTTCAATGTGGCACCTCTTTCCATGTTTGTGTTATCATTATCCTAAGGAGTGATGCATATGGCAACCATAAAAATATATCATAATAATCCTTATACAAAAGAATTTAAAGCCAATATAACGAAAATCGACCAAAAACCCGGCAAAGAGGTTCACATCAAGCTCAATCAAACAGCTTTCTACCCGGAAGGAGGCGGACAGCCCTGCGATTTGGGTTTCATAGGAGACTTTCGCGTCAAAAATGTCTTTGAAAAGGACGGCGAGATTTACCATGTACTCGAAGACATTCCAAAACAGTTCGAGAATCTTTCATGTCGGATTGACTGGAACAGACGTTTCGATTTCATGCAACAACATCTCGGGCAGCACATTCTTTCAGCTTCTTTCGAAAAACTTTTTGAGGCTGCTACCATAGGTTTCCATCTTACAGAAAACAATCTTACAATAGATATCGACAAACAACTATGCCGCAAAGACCTTGACCGTGTCGAATATTTCTCCAATCAGATAGTATTCGGAAATCTAAATGTTAAAACTCATTATCCGTCAAGTGCCTCCGAACTTGCCTCTTTTCCTTTAAGAAAGGATGTGGACGGCTATACTAATCCACGCATAGTTGAAATAGATCAGTTCGATTACTCACCCTGTGGAGGAATACACACCAAACGTACGGGAGAGGTTGGAATAATTAAAATAACAAATTATTCCACTCACCATGATGGACTCCGTATTGAATTTGTCTGCGGAAACCGTGCTTTAAAAGATTATGCCCAAAAAACCCATGTTTTGTCAACCCTAAAATCGGATTTATCCTGCAGTGAAAACAGTTTGCCAGATCGTTGCAAAGGTATAAAAGAAGATTTTAAGGATATAGTCTCCAAGCACAAAAATACAAGAGACAAGTTGCTTGCCTATATTGTTGATGAAATGTTCGGCAAAAGCCGAATACACAACAAGCATCGCCTTGTTTCATATATCTTTGAAACAGACAACCCAAAGGAAACAAGCGTTCTGACATCCAAGGTTCTAAAAAGAGATCCATCGGCGATACTGATTATGGTCTGTCCCTCAAGCAACTTAACAACCGTTCTTTTGGCCTCATCACCACCTGACAATCCTCTAGATCTTAATCTCATTCTTAAGGATCTGCTAGAAAAATATGATGGCAGAGGCGGCGGTAAGGCTCATCATGCACAGGGCATCATAAAAAACGAAGTAAAATACGAAGAACTTATTCATTCCTTGTACAGCAAAATCGCTCTTGAGCTTGAAAAACTCGAAAGAAAACAAATCTGACAACGCATAAGATTAGGCAATCGGCATAAAAACCGCTTGCTTTTTATTTTCTTGTATAAACAAGCCTGTTTTTGTCCATCGCCGGCACGCAGTAACCTTCATTGCATAAATGACTTATATGAGCTGAAATTGTAGTCCTGTTGAGAAAATACTGTCCGATGTTCATGGAAACCCCCAGTTTTTCCATTGACAAAAGCATCAACTCCTCCAATGAAGCAGGCTTTGTCATGGCATCAATAAGTATTTCATTTACTCTGTCAATAGCATTTCTATTTTTTTCTATCAAGTCCTTCAGCCCAGCTGCTTCGCAAATTTCCCCATGGCTCAAAACATAGTACTCAGCATCCGATTCTTCCAAAAGCTCAAGTGTTTTTAGATGACAAGTTATATCCGATGAATACATCAGCTTATATTTATCTATTATTTCAGGCGAGAAAAGAGCATCTCCCGTGAAAAAAACTCCATCCTGCGTTCTAAAACCTAGCATGCCAGGACTGTGTCCCTTCAAATCTACAATTTCAATTCTGTTGCCCTCAAAATCGACAAAATCAGAATCAAAAATTTCACACGAGCATTCCTTCGCCATTAAAAACTTGTTTTTAAGGACTTTTAAGGGCTCAGCTCCATATAAATAGAAGGGCTCTAGAATATTATTGTTTATCATCGCCGCCTCAATTTTTGAAGACCATATCCTGCATCCGGTCTTCCCCTGTAAATAATGATTGCCTCCCCAATGGTCGGCATGCGAATGCGTATTCCAAATGCCTTTTAGGTGCAATCCATCAGCTTCCATTGCCTTGTAAAGTTTTTTGCCCTTATCCGTATCGTTTCCTGAATCGATAAGTATTACGTTTTTACCATCAACCAAAGCACCAACATTAGTTGGGCTTTTGAAATAATGCGAAAAGCCTTTTATATGTTGAATGTTCATTTTTTCACCTCGTTAATTGCCGTTATCGGAAGTCCTCCGTTTAAAACTGAAATTATATTTTCCGCAGCAATATCGGCCATTCTGCCTCTTGTCTCCCTTGTAGCGCTTCCAAGATGAGGAATTAGAACCGCGTTTGTAAGTAAAGAGAGTCCCTCCGCCAGCTTCGGTTCATTCTCATACACATCCAAACCGGCTCCGGCAATTATCTTTTTTTCAAGCGCCTCGACTAGTGCTTCTTCATCCACCACAGGTCCTCTTGAGGTATTTACCAATATGCATGTTTTTTTCATCGATTGAAGCGCCTTCCTATCAATAAGATGGCGCGTTTCCTTGCCAAGCGGAACATGAATACTTATTATATCCGACTCTGCAAGAAGGTCTTCAAAGCCAACATATTCCGCGCCTAAATCTTCAATGGCTTCTTTCCTGCTCCTGCTGTAATATATAATTTTCATGCCAAAGCCCAGTGCTCTCTTTGCAACAGCACAGCCAATTCTTCCGGCTCCGACAAGGCCCAGTGTTTTTTCCGAAACACTTTGACCCAGCATGAATTCCGGGCCCCATCCCTTGTAGAGTCCATCCCTTGTCAACCGGTCCGCCTCGGGAATGCGCCTGGCCACTGCAAGCATGAGCGCAAAGGCCATGTCAGCCGTATCATCCGTAAGAACATCGGGTGTATTGCTAAGATAGATTCCCCTCTTTGTTGCCTCTCGCACATCCATGTTGTTGTATCCGACAGCATAATTTGCAATTATTTCAACACCATCCGCCGCATCCATTAGCTCTCCATCAACCATATCTGAAAGCATAGTTATTATTCCTTGCTTTCCTTTAACCTCTTCAAGCAGTTCCTCATGCGTCAGATTTCTGTCTAGCGGATTGTATGTAAAATCAAATTGCTCCTTAAGCCTTGTCATTGCCATTCCGGGCAATTTACGACTCGAAAACACTTTTTTCTTTTTATTCAAATTAACCACCTCCATAAAAAAATTATAGCACAAAGCATCCGTTTAGGATTCCGGTTTTTAATATTATACTTTGTGAATCTTCCGCGTCATGGTAAAATAATCTTGAAAGGGTGATTATATGAATATAGCTTTAGCCATTGCAATAGGATACGTCCTTGGCGCTATCCCATTTTCATTTATCGTTGGAAAATATTACGGGCAAATCGATATTAGAAATGTAGGAAGCGGAAACCTTGGAGCAACGAATGTATTCAGGTCTCTCGGCAAAAAGGCTGCGGCACTAGCCCTTGCAGGAGATTTTTTAAAAGGCGTCGCAGCAGTACTAATTGGGAGCTCACTTTGGGGATATGATTACGGAATACTAGCAGGTGCCGGCGCAATACTCGGCCATTGCTACCCTGCAACACTAGGCTTCAAAGGCGGCAAAGGCGTAGCTACCTCCGCAGGGGTCTTACTCGCATTAAACCCTATGCTGATTCTCTATCTCTTGCCGCTTTATATTATTATGGTCAAGGTCTTCAAGATTGTTTCACTTTCATCAATTTTAATAGCGGCATCGACCCCCATAATAAGCTACTTCATGGGCATGCCGGACAATTTTCTCAGATTCGCGCTTCTAGCCTCGCTTTTCGTTATTTACAGGCACAAATCCAACATAAAAAAACTTCTCGCGGGAGAAGAAAAAAAGATAATCTAATAGTCAGCAAAGAATAACGGATCCCTTTTTAAAAAGGAATCCGTTATTCTTTATATTTGGCGGGACCGTGTGGGAATCGAACCCACCCAGCGCGCTACTAACACGCCACAGCTGGTTTTGAAGACCAGAGGGCACACCAGCACCCATCCGCTCCCATATTGGTGACTCGGTTTTTGATTATATCACAGTTGATTTGAGTATGGAATACCTTTTTAATATTTGTATGTCAATATTAAAAAGGTATTCTCGTATTGCCATCCCTCTTTGTTATTTTGGCATTGTCATAATGCTCCAATAGGGCAATAGCATATTTTCTTGACAAATTGAATTCATCCTTGAATTCTTTAAGGCTTATGAAACCCTGCTCCGATAGTATTGCTCGAACTTTTTTTAGTATCTTTTCGTATGAAGCTTTGGAATAATAAAGTTCTTCGCTTACCTTTACGAGAAGTCCCTCTTGAAGCAGGTATTCAAAAACAAGCATTTCCTTTTTGCCAAGACCAAGCCTTTCTTTTACCTTGGTAAAATTATCAGGAGTCAGTTCAGCATCGCCATAATATTTTTCTAGTACATCCGCTAGCTTAATATCCTTATCTGTTAGTTCTATTTTAAAGTTATTAAGGCTTACTGTATGTCCTTCAACTATTAAAGAACCACCGTCTGACATTCTTTTTAGTAATTCCTCGAAAAACTCGCCTCCACGATCTCTCAAAAGCTTGTTTTTCAATTCCTCTTTTGGCACGCCCCTCTTGTAGGGATTTCCTATATGATATTCATTTGCAACCTTAAGAGCCTTTTCCTCTATATCCTCGAAAGTATTCACATGAATGTATGCCGTGTTTACAGAATATATGCTCTGCTCATCAAGTAGTTCCTTTAATGCTTCCTCTAGCTCTTCTATCTGGAATCCAGTTGCCCTATGTAGATCTTTTTTACTTAAAGCATATTCCGGTGCCTTTTTCACGAGCTGCTCAATTATTTCTTTTTTATTTCCTCCACTCTTTAATTCCAATGATTCAAGTGTTTCATCGTTAAACCTTTTATGTTTTTCAGGATTGGGATCTATGATTTCTCCCCCACCCACAGTTTCAAGTGGAGAATAATACCTTACAACAAAAAGATCACCATATTTAAATGCATGTGTCTTCTCAAGTCTAAGCTGTGCATAGCATGTTTCACCCGGCTCGAGTATTTCTCTGTCGAGTAATACCAATCGGCACATTATTTCAACCGATCCGTGGTAAAGCCTGAGCCTAGTCCAGTTCTCAAGCCTTCTTTTTTCGTCATTTGCAAGCGAAAGCTCTACATCCACCATCATGGTATTTTCCATAGAATCGGTTTGCGCAATAACCTCTCCCCTGCTCAATTCACTTTTTTTGATACCGGCAATATTAAGGGCCGCTCTCTGACCTGCAAAGACCGTTTCCATATCTTCTCCGTGAACCTGTATATTCCTAATTTTCGCTTTTTTCATACTTGGATAAATATCTAGAATATCGCCTTTATTTATCGTGCCTTCCATAAGTGTTCCGGTTACGATAGTTCCATAGCCTGTTAGGCTAAAAACCCTATCAATTGGAATCCTGGCAGGTTTGCCGTAATCCCTTTCTTCTACCTTTTCGCTCATTTTATCAAGCTTTTCAACAAGCTCTTCTATTCCTCTTCCACTCACCGAATCTACTTCTATAATCTCAGAATTTTCAAGGAAAGTCCCCTTAACGCGACTTCTAATATCTTCCTTCACCAATTCAATCCATTCGCCATCGGCCATGTCGCATTTTGTGAGTACTATAAGGCCTTGCGGTATATTCAAGAAGCTTAAAATATCCATGTGTTCTTTCGTCTGAGGCATTATACCCTCGTCTGCAGCTACAACAAGAATGACTATGTCCATGCCTAGTACTCCGGCCAGCATGTTCTTTATGAATTTTTCATGACCTGGAACATCTATTATGCCAGCCCTTTTGCCACCTGGCAAATCAAAATAAGTGAATCCCAACTCTATGGTAATTCCCCTTTTCTTTTCTTCTTTTAGACGGTCGGTATCCCTGCCTGTCATCGCCTTTATTAGGGTTGTCTTTCCATGGTCTATATGGCCGGCTGTCCCTATTATCACATGCTTCATTTTATATCCATCCCCTCCGACAGTTTTCCAAATGCTTCCGCTATAACCGCAAGCTGTCCGTCGAAAATGGTTCTTACATCTAAAATAACCTTTTCCTCGTTTATTCTTGCAATTACCGGCGGATCGTTTTTCCTTAAAGCGATTTCAACTTTTGACGCAGAAATTTTTCCTTCGCTAATTGATACAATATAGGTCGGAAGCTTCTCTAGCGGCATTGAACCTCCTCCAACCTGTGATTCTCCTTTTTCAACAAGGATTTCAAATCCCCCAGCCTTGGTTTTTATCATTTCGGCAAGTTTTTCCGCCCTATCTTTTAAGCTATCAATAGAAATTGTCAAGAACCTAAGTGTTGGAACCTTTTCGAGTGCCTCATCGGAATCCAGATAATGCCTAAATGTCGCCTCAAGCCCCGCCAAGGTCATCTTGTCTACCCTGAAAGCCCTCGTGAAGGGATTTTTCTTCATTTCATCAAGATACTTCTTTTTGCCGACTATTACTCCAGCCTGGGGTCCACCAAGCATCTTGTCTCCGCTGAAGGTAACAACATCGGCATACTTTACTGCTTCCTGAACAGTGGGTTCTCCCGCCATTCCATGTTCGGAAAAATCAATTAGGGTTCCGCTTCCTATATCCTCCAAAAGAGGAATTTCCATTTTCCTTCCCAATTCTGCCAACTCTATTCCGGCTACTTCTTGTGTAAAGCCGAGTATCCTGTAGTTGCTTGTATGAACCTTTAAAAGTACTCCAGTGTTCTCGTTTATATTTTCCTTGTAATCCCTCAGATGGGTCTTGTTTGTAGTACCTACTTCCTTTAGAATAGCTCCGCTTTGCCTCATTACATCCGGAATCCTAAATGATCCTCCTATTTCCACAAGCTGGCCGCGGGAAACAATGGCTTCTTTTCCTTCTGACAATGTATTCAAGGCAAGCAAAACAGCTGCTGCGTTATTGTTTACTACAAAAGCAGCTTCGGCTCCGGTAATTTTACAAATAATTTCTTCGATATGGCTATATCTTAGACCCCTCATACCGCTTTCTAAATCATATTCAAGTGTCGAATAATTTCCAGCCACCTGAATTATTCTTTCCACAGCGGCTTCGCTTAAAAGTGCTCTTCCAAGATTTGTATGAAGCACAACCCCCGTTGCGTTTATGACGGAACGCAAATTATACTCAGTTTTCTTTTTTAATATGTCCAATGCAGCTCTTAGGATCTCTTGTTTTATAGTTTCCGAATTAAACTCCCGATTTTCTCCTAAAAGAATTTTATTTCTTGCATTATCAATCGCTTCCCTTATGGATTCAAGAACCAAAGTCCTCGGATTTGACAAAATCTTTTCTCTTATGTCTTTTTCCTCCAAAAGCTCGTCAACCTTCGGAAGATATCTTAATGATGAATTTTTATTCACTTTCTTCACCTCTTTATATTCTTTGTATTCTTTGTATTTTAATAAATTATAACACAATACCACAGCATTTTGCTTTTACCATTTTCCGTTTACACATTAAATTATCCATAATTTCGCAATAATAAAAATAAATCCTTGATAAAACTCTTAAAAAAAACTATAATTTAAATGATACAGGAAGTAATTTGAAAATTCATATTTTTTGTTATTTTACTGACAATCCTGTATACACCAAAATAAAGGGGGGCCCGACATATTTATTTCCGCATCTTAAGTATTCTTTTTCGTATTTAGGATTTTTTTATCTCAAAAATAAAAGGGGGACTTATTTAATGGAAGCTTTTAACGCTATAATTGGTCAAATAGGCTCGTTCGCTTGGGGCCCAATCATGATTGTGTTCTTGGTTGGTACAGGTTTTGTTCTCACAATTGGAACAAGAATCGTTCAGTTCAGAAGAATTGGATATGCATTCAAACTTTTATTCTCGAAAGATGCAATGGGCGAAGGCGACATAACTCCTTTCCAAGCACTTATGACATCTCTAGCTGCAACAATCGGTACTGGTAACATAGCCGGTGTCGCAACTGCTATCGCAGTAGGTGGCCCTGGCGCTATCTTCTGGATGTGGTGTACAGCAGCTGTTGGTGGAGCAACAAAATATGGCGAAGCCGTTCTTGCCGTAAAATACAGAGTTACAAACGATAAGGGCGAAAAATCCGGCGGCCCGATGTACTATTGCTGGAAAGGCATGGAAGATAAATTCGGCGGAAACTGGAAATGGCTCGGAATGTCATTTGCAATATTCGGATTCATTGCCGCTTTTGGTATAGGAAACATGGTTCAATCAAACTCCGTTGCAGCCGCAATGGAAGAAACTGTTGGACTTAGCCCAACCATCACAGGAATTGTAATCGCCATCTTAACGGCTCTCGTTATACTCGGCGGAATCAAGAGCATAGGTAAAGTTACAGAAAAGATTGTTCCGATAATGGCTGTCATTTATGTTCTCGGCTCACTTTTCGTTCTCTTTTCAAATGCAGACAAAATCGGCCCGGCTTTCGGAATGATTTTCTCAAACGCTTTCAACGCAAACGCTGTAAGCGGCGGACTCGTTGGAACTGTAATACGTATGGGTGTTGCACGTGGCGTATTCTCAAATGAAGCTGGACTCGGTTCCGCTCCTATCGCACACGCAGCCTCCAAGAACAACAATCCTGTAACTCAAGGAATCATAGCTTCCCTAGGTGCCTTCCTTGATACTATCGTCGTATGCTCCATGACGGCTCTAGTAATCTTGGTTTCAGGCGTAATAACTTTTGATGCAAGCGGCATGATGGTTGTATTAGACGGTCTCACCGGCGCTGCTTTGACCTCGAGAGCATTCTCAATTGCAATGCCAGGCGCGAACTTTGGAGCCTACCTAGTATCCTTCGGCCTCATGTTCTTTGCCTTCTCAACCATTATCGGATGGTACTACTATGGATCGAAATGTGCAGAATTCCTTTTCGGACTTAAAATAGAGCAAGCTTACAAATGGGCTTGGGTTATTTTGACCTTTGTCGGAGCAACTATTCCTCTCTCATTCGTTTGGAATCTTTCCGACGCATTCAACGGCCTAATGGCAATTCCGAACTTGATAGCTCTTCTCGCACTCAGCGGATCAATCTTCAAATGGACCAAAGAGTATGAAGAAAAGGAAAAGCTTAGCGCATAACTTACAAGCAAAAGCCTGCCGGATTAATCCGGCAGGCTTTTTTATTTGCTTATTATTATTTTTTTCCTATCTTCATTCTTTTCCTAAACAATTTCGATATAGCTTGCTCCCTTTTCCTTAACGCTTCCAACTACTGCAAAATCAAGGTCAAGCGTCTCTCTGAATATTTCAAGAAGCTTATCAGCTTCATCTTTCGGAAGGCTTATAAGCAGACCACCCGATGTTTGGGGATCATAGAGAATATTTTGCCTGTCAATCGAAACCGATTCCGCAAAAGCAGCCTCTTTCCCAACAAAGCCCATGTTCTTATAGGCTCCTCCCGGTATTATGCCCATACTTGCCATATCAAAGGTTCCTTCTATAACTGGTACCTTTTCGGATTCAATAACGAAAGTTGTTTCGCTTCCCTTTGCCATTTCAAAAACATGTCCAATCAATCCAAATCCTGTCACATCCGTACACGCATTGACTTTAACTTTTTCCATGCCTTCTGCCGCCCCACTATTTAGGGTATTCATAACCTTGACGGCTCTATCAATTACCTCGTCATCAAGTAGTCCCGCCTTTATGGCTGTAGATAGTATTCCTGTTCCAAGGGGCTTTGTCAAAATTAAAATATCGCCGGGCTTGGCTCCCGAATTGGTAAGCACTTTTCCCGGGTGAACGAATCCCGTAACAGAAAGTCCGTACTTGGGCTCGTCATCTTCAACTGAATGTCCCCCAATCAAAATAGCCCCTGCCTCCTTGACCTTGTCCGCACCACCCTTAAGTATTTCCCCCAAAATCTTTATGTCCAAATATTTTGGAAAACATACTATATTTAATGCAATTACAGGCTTGCCTCCCATTGCATAAACATCGCTAAGCGAATTGGTGGCAGCTATTTGTCCGAAAAGATATGGATTGTCAACAATAGGGGTAAAAAAATCAAGAGTCTGAATGATTGCTGTTTCTTCATTGATTTTATATACTGCTGCATCGTCAGATTTATCAAATCCAACAATAAGGTTTTCATCTTCGAACTTTGGCAATTCTCGCAGAACCTGCGATAAGGTATCAGGACCTATTTTCGCCGCTCAGCCTGAGCTTTGAGAAAGTTCCGTAAGACGTTTTGTGCTTCTTTCATCCATTCCCAGTCCTCCTTAATAAATGCATATGCATTCTTCTATATTCGCATAGGTTTTTTCTCCTATGCCACTAATTTCCATTATTTCTTCCTTGCTTTTGAATCCTCCATTTTTTTGTCGGTATGCCATTATTCGTTCGGCATATGCCGGACCTATCCCCGACAATTCTTCTAGGAGAGCCTTATCTGCGGTATTAATATTTATAAGACCGTCTGTTGATTCCTCAACTTCAAGGCTTTCTCCAATCTCCGGAATTATAATTTTCTCCTGGTCATAAATCTTTTGAGCCAAATTAACGCGTTTAATATCGGCAGTGTCCAGAAGGCCTCCAGCCATCTCAACTGCATCTACAACGCGGCTTTCGATAGGCAATTTATAAAAACCCTCTTGGGCAACAGCGCCGCATATGTCTACACAAAGAAACTCCGGGATTTCCGGTTTTTCTTCCTCAATAGCCGAATTTTTTTCAACTTCGGAAGCTTCTGTAAGCTGCTCGAGAACTTTCAAATCCCTGTCCTTCTTTAATTTGAAGCCCCATACGCCAACAGACGCCATGACCAGAATCAATACAAAAATTATCACCTTGAACCGGTTTTCTCTACCTTCAAACATGATAAGTCCCTCCACAATTAATGACAAACTAATAATACCACATATATCCAATTATGTGTACACGCTCTTTTATGGAACCTGCATCTGTTTTCTGTTATAATATTTCTTGTATCGAAAAGAGGTGATTCATTGACTATACTGCATCCTTTAAAAATTAGATATACTATGTCTTTGCCAATTATATTGGCAATGCTTTTTTCTTTTACTATTCCATCTCAGGCTCTTACAGCCTCAGACCTCGTAGGAGAATCAGCCATAGTTATAGACTATGATTCAGGAGAAATTTTATTTTCCAAAGATCCTGACAAACAAATGTACCCAGCCAGCACAACAAAAATAATGACAGCTCTTCTTACTCTTGAGAACCTGGAGCTTGACACCAATGTCGTAATTGACAGCGAAACACCTTTCACAGATGGAAATCGGATTTATCTGTTTGAGGATGAAGTGATATCAATAAGGGATCTGCTTCACGCCCTTCTTATTGAATCTGCTAATGATGCTGCCGTAGCTCTGGCAAAGGCAGTTTCAGGCGATATGAATACCTTTGTTGCTCTTATGAACTCAAGAGCAAAGGAGCTCGGCGCAACAAACACCCACTTTGCCAATCCAAATGGGCTTCCGAACGACGAACACCTAACAACCGTACACGACATGGCCTTGATTGCCCGTAAGGCCTTTGAGAATGACGTTTTTAGAGAGATTGTCAAGAAGGTCAATTACATCATAGCCCCAACCGAAAAACAGCCTGAATCCCGCTATTTAAAGAGTGGAAACCGATTCCTTTGGGGAACAGGAAGTGGTAATCAAATCTACTATGACGGCAAGTGGATAGACATAAAATATCCGCTTGTCGATGGTATAAAAACAGGATACACCATAGCAGCCCAGCAATGTCTTGTAACAACAGCATCTAAGGGTGGTCGTAGAATAATAACAGCCGTTTTCAAGTCACAGCAAAATAATATATATACTGACTCGCGTAAGCTTATAGACTACGGCCTTGACTCCTTTGAAAATATAATTCTTTCAAACAGAGGCGAGCGTGTTATAACTGCAGATATTTATGGTGGCAAGGAAAACACCCTAGAAGTAATAAGTGGCGAAACCTTTATTCATTCTATTCCAAGCGACATGGACTCAAATTCTATAAAAAATAATATCCTTTTAAATGAAAATATTAATGCTCCCGTTATGAAAGGCGACCTTGTTGGGGAAATAAGCTTTTCAATGAATGAGCAACTTATTGGAACTGTTCCTTTGCTTGCAGATAAAACGGTCCTTGAAAAAACTTGGAAGGACTCCTTAAAAGAATTTTGGGTAAATATAAATTGGATTACAATCCTTATTTTGATTATCATCTGCTATTTAACGTGGAGAACATATGTGACGACAAAAAGACTAAAGCTCATAAAAAAGAAAAAACATAAAAATTAAAATTCACGATGACAAAATGTCATCGTGAATTTACTATTGTTTCCTTTTCTTAGAGCCTGTTTTTTTTGCTATATAGCGGCG
>CAZTZB010000027.1:0-21209 GCA_964617505.1 uncultured Peptostreptococcaceae bacterium
GTAGAAGGTAGAAGGTAGAAGGTAGAAGGTAGAAGGTAGAAGGTAGAAGGTAGAACGCAAAGGCAGCAGGCGGTAAAAGATAAAGGAAACAGATATCAGACGTCAGATATCAGATGTCAGAAAAAAAAGAAAAAGCAAAAGAATAGATTGCAACCTATTTCTTTTGCTTTTTCTTTCAAATTACTACTTTATACTTAAAAATGAAAGCTCATTGTGAGCTTTCATTTTTCTTGGTTTGCAAGGGTGAATTGATCGTTTGTTATTTTGAAGGAATCTTTAAGGCCCGAGCTTGTATACACCTTGAAATCCTTAGTTATGAATACGCCTTCAACATCGGGAAGGGATTCAAGCAGCTTAAGACCAGATTCTAGTCCGAGAGCGAAAGCTGTTGTTGAAAGCGCGTCGGCATCTATTGATTTTCCTGCAATTATTGATACCGCTGTTAGGCTGTTTTCGAAAGGATATCCGTCAAAGGGGCTGAGTATGTGGTGATAGGTATTTCCATCCGACTCAAGGAAACGTTCATATATGCCCGAGGTGACAACCGATTTGTTTGTTACGCTAGCTATTCCTATATAATCGCTTCTTTCGGCTTCGGGGTTCTGAATGCCTATTTGCCAATCGTTTCCGTTTGGGTTCTGTCCGTATGCGTAGATATTGCCTCCGAGATTGATTATGGCATGCTCGATGCCTTCTTTTTCAAACATGGCGCTCAATGAATCGGCTACGTAGCCCTTTGCGATTCCGCCCAGGTCTATAATCATTCCGGAGTCTTTAAGAAAAACTGTTTTTTCTTTGGGATTCAATAAAATATTTTTGTAGTCAATTTGTTTAATTGCTTCGTCTATTTCGGCTTGGCCTGGAACTCGAGCATTTTCCTTTCCTATGTTCCAAAGATTTACCAAGGGACCTATTGTTATGTCGAAGCTTCCGCCGGAAAGGCTTCCGTAGGATATGGCTTTTTCGATTACATCGTATGTGTCGCCGGATACTACTACAGGATTTTCGCCTGCTGCTCGATTTATTTGATTGATTTCACTTTCGGAAATATTTAGGCTCATTTTGTTTTCCATATCTGTTATAAGGCTGAAGGCTTTTTCGAATACGGTTTCGTCAACAGGTTCATATATTTTTATTTGCACGACTGTTCCCATAAAGAGGTCTGTGCGACTGGCAGGGAATTCTGAAGACGATAGAGTTTCTTTGCAGCCTGAAGCTGAAATGATAAAAATTATTAATATTATAGAGATTAAAAAGAATTTATTGTTGTTCATAAGGCCCTCCAAGTTGGACATTGTAGCTTTATTATATTAGAATTGTGTATTATAAGCAAAAAAAATCGGAGGATTGGCATTAATGAAAAAAATGGATTTGATAATCATATTTTGTCTGCTGGCCTCAGCCTTGATTTCGATTTTTGCTTTGGGAGTCTATAGGGACAGACCTGTAGATGTTAGACTTGTAGAAATAAAAGTGGATGGCGAGTTGTATGAGTCATTTGAATGGACTGAAGGATTAGTTAAGGAAATAAACATCGAAACGGAATTTGGAATAAATAGAATTGTAATTGATAAATACGGTCTTTACATGGAATATGCGGATTGTCAAAATCAGGTGTGTGTGAATGACGGCATAATAGATTCTCCCGGGGAGATACTGGTTTGTCTGCCGCATAGGCTGATTATTGAGATAAAAGGTAAAAGAGACGGAGATGGTGTTGATGACTTTTCATATTGATGGTACTGATAAAATTGTTGCTGCAGGTGGAATCCTTATAGGCGGAAAAAACATTCCCATAAGAATTGCAGGGCCATGCGCGGTTGAATCGCGGGAGCAAATAATAAAAATTGCCCAAATTGTTAAAGCTGCGGGTGCGGAATTCCTGAGGGGCGGTATATTTAAGCCGAGAACGAGTCCCTACGATTTTCAGGGTTTGGGATGGGAAGGGTTGGAGTATTTAAAAGAGGCAAGTTATCTTACAGGGCTTCCTATTGTAACGGAGGTGCTTGATCAATACCATATTGAAAGGATTGTTGATCAAGTGGACTTGATTCAAATAGGTTCTAGGAACATGCACAACTATGCCTTGCTTAAGGCTTTAGGAGAAACCGGAAAACCTGTTTTATTGAAACGCGGAATGAGCGCAACCATTAGGGAATGGATACTTGCTGCAGAATACTTGGCATCGAGCGGCAACGGAGAAATAATTCTGTGTGAAAGAGGCATTAGGACTTTTTCAGAATACACCAGAAATACTCTTGATTTGTCGGCTGTACCTATAATGAAAAAAGAGACGGGCTTGCCCGTGCTAGTTGATCCAAGCCACGGAACTGGCTTGAGGGAGCTTGTGGTGCCGATGAGCATGGCGGCGCTTGCATGCGGAGCAGACGGAATCATGGTTGAGGTTCACGACAATCCTGAAGAGGCTCTTAGCGATGGAGCGCAATCCCTAAGGCCTGAAGACTACAGAAATCTGGTTTCTGAAATAGAGGTATTCCGGCATTTGAATAATTAGGGATTATTGGAATTCAGTAAGGCGGGCGATTATATGTTCAAGGATAAAACATTTTACTCTTATGCATGGCGGGAATTATTAATGAGAATAAATGAACACAATATTTTTGGCTACGGAGCACAAATGGCATACTTTTTTGTGCTGTCGGTTTTCCCCTTTATGATATTCCTTTTCGGTATACTTACACGCCTTTCCATGTCCTATGGGGGTTTTTTCGATGGGATTTCCAAGCTTGTTCCAAAGGAAGTCATAATGGTCATGGGAGATTATGTTTCGGCAGTGGCGCCGCGAGCGAATGCTAATTTTCTTTCCGTTACGGCGCTGATTACAATATGGTCGGCATCCCGTGGAATTCATGAATTGAGACAGGCTATGAATAGGGCGTACGGCGTAAAAAATGTAAAAAAATATTGGCGCAAGAGGTTTATTTCAATGATTTACACAATAGCCTTGATGATTTCAATAGTTTTTGCATTGACCCTCCCCAGCATGGGAAAAGATTTTGTTTTATTTATGGAAGATATAGTCGGGTTTGATTTGGGATTTATAGAAATATTTTTGGAATACAGATGGCCCTTTATTATTGGGTTTTTCTTTGCGGTAATTTCATTTTTCTATTATGTTTCTTTTGATCGACACGATAAATGGAGAGATGTAATACCGGGAACCCTCTTCGCAATGGCGGGATGGGTTGCGCTTTCTGCAGGCTTTTCAATGTTTGTAAATAATTTTGGAAGATATACAATAATATACGGCAGCTTGGCAGCTGTTGTAGTGCTAATGGTTTGGCTGTACATGAGCTCTATAGTCCTGATGCTTGGAGGAGAAATAAATTCAATTTATTATTCATTCAAGGTTTGTCAAGCGAACAGTGAATTGTCGAGAAGTGCCGATTCAAATGAATGTGAAAAGAAGATTACGGATTAAAAGGAAGATATTCAGTTTAAATAGAGGTTGAATGCGTTCCAATATAGAATAAAAAAATTGAAGCATTACATAAAAACAGGAGACTCCGAAGCTAATGCAACGGGGTTTCATGATATTATAAAAATAATTAGAAAGATATGTAAATGGATATAAATTAAAATAAGTTGCAATATAATGGGAGGTACTACATGGGCAATTTATATAAAAATATATGCGACACCATAGAAATTAATGTTAAAAATAATCAATCTCTTAACAAACGCGTAAAGTCTATCGCCATGGAAAAAATTCTTGAGGATGTTTTTCGAGAAGAAGTGGAAAAGATTGAAAGCGAGAAAGACTATTCATGCGCGAGGGTGTATTCCTTGATGAAGGAAATTTTGCTTGACGTTTCGGGTGGTGCGGAGTCCAAGGATTGGCTTCAATATGTATATCAGTATGCACTCAACAAATCCTTTCCAAACGCGGTTGGGATAAAAATGAATACAGACTTAAGCGATGCCTCAGAGCTGTATCTGGATGTTTTGTCAACGGTAGCTGAGGACCAAAAAACATCAGATGATGGAACATGGCAAAGCAAGTACGCTTTTGAATATTTGAGCGAGTCCGAAATAGGAAGCTTGGAAAATAGCTATGAATATGAGAAATTCGTCGATGTTTTTAGGAAGGACCATGTCTATGAAATGATGAAGCTAAATCAAGAGGTTATTGGATACAGCACACTCGATCATATAATGGGAGTTCACTATCTTGCACTGTTTGTTGCAAGGCAGCTTAAAAATGCTGGAGTTTCGATAGATCTTGGACGTGTTTCGGGAGCGGCAGCAGGACATGATATAGGGAAATACGGATGTAAGGGATTGGAAATGAAAAGGGTGCCTTATCTGCATTACTACTATACTGACGAGTGGTTCAAGAAGCATGATATAGTATATATTCGCAATGTGGCGGTAAATCATTCAACTTGGGATTTGGAGCTTGAGGCCCTTCCGATAGAGTCTCTAGTTCTAATATATAGTGATTTTAGGGTCAAACAGAAAAAGGTAGCCGGAAGTTTGACAGATATGCATATTTATTCTCTTGAGGAGTCCTTTCGTGTAATACTTGAAAAGCTTGATAATGTTGACGATAGGAAGAAAAAACGATATGAAAAGGTGTATAGTAAACTACTTGATTTTCAGTCTTTCATTAAAAGCAGGGGTGTGGAGATTGATGTAGAAAGTCCACCGGCTGATTTCAAAGATTTAGATTCTGAAAGAAAAAGTGACCTATCCATGCTTCAAAGCGATGCAATCATAGAAAGCATAAAGATGAGGTCCATAGACCACAATATAAGGCTCATGCATTCTCTCAGGGATGAATCTTCTTTGAATTCAATACTAGAGCAAGCTAGGAGCGAGTCGGATATAAATAATCTGAGAGGATATCTTAATGTAATAGAAGAGTATTCCACATATTTGACTCAAAAGCAGAAGTTGTCAACACTGAATTTTCTTTATGATCAGCTTACTCACATCGAAGATGACATAAGAAACCAAAGTGCCGATCTTATGGGAATTCTCATAGCGACACTCGATGAGGAATATCGAAAGGAAGTTCCTGAAAGTGTACAAATAAATCCTCCCGAAATTTCAAGCTATCAGGTGTTTGACAAGTACCTGCAAATGGTACTTTATCCTGATATTGAAACGATACCCATTCATCAGTATTGGATAGGTTATTCGGCTCGAAAAATGATTGAATCCTTGTTTAAAAGATGCAAGCCTTTTCAAAAGAAAAACTATCTGGAAACCGTATCGGGGCTTTGCTCACAACTTGAAAAAGAGACGAGTGTCAACAGGCGGATGTATTTCATAGAAATATTGAAGCGAATGGATATGGCTTCCTGCGAATACGAGAATGTTGAGAAGCCATACAGATTTTTGGAACTATGCCTTTTTGATATGAACATGCAAATAAGAGTATCAGCAAAGGATGCTGTAAAAAGAATTATGGAAAGCGGAGAAAGGTCAAATCCGTTTTTTGAGCGGCTGAAAAAACAAGTGCGGTCTAATTTCGTATACTCGGAAATACCAGCTGAGAATTTTCTAAATGAACGAATAGTATTAGGGCTTGGCATGCCCGAAGAAATAGTTGATGCTTGCCTTTCATACAGAAAGAGGGATGAAGAGAAGCTGTCATATCTCTTTTTAAGCAATCTCAAAACGGCAACTCCGTGGATTATTAAGAAAATCCATGTGGAGGTAATGCTGGAAAAAACAATGGAGAACATAGAAAAAAACGGACTCCATACAGCAATGCACTATTGTAATCTGTTAAAGGTAAGCGCAAGTCCGACAGTTAGGAATGAGGCAGGTAAATCGCTGATAGTTGTTTTCCCACATCTTTCCTTCGAACAGAGGAATGATATAGCGGTTGAATTGATTAGAGCGCTTGAAATTGAAAATTACCAGTTTACAAAGTATATTCCGGCATATCTTGGAGTCTTGGTGCTATATTTGAAACCGGTGGAATTTGACGAATTCATTGACGATATGGTTATAAAGGCCAAAAGCGCCAATCCACAGATAGAATCCCTGCTTTTTGAAACGATAGGGGTTACAATAGAAAACTACTACTCTTATAAGAATCGTTTCCCGGAGACAAAAGATGCCTTTGAAAATCGACAAATAAGACTTTTGGGAATTTTGATGAACGGCATCGTAAGCTTTAACCAAAGGGTCAAGTATGTTGCATTTGGCGTAATCGGAAAAAAGATTTTTAAGTCAAGCAGTCTAGATCTTATAAAAACCCATAGGATTTTTGGATTGATTGCTAAAAAGGTTTTAACTCTTCTTGATTTCGGAGCAAAGGATGAAAGCATTCTTTTTCTTACCAATGCGGCGGGATTAAATGATATCTACAGATTTATATCCGAATACACACATCTAATAGGTGAGATGCATATAGCGAAAAATGATAAAATTGCATTTTTTCCTGGAACCTTCGACCCATTTTCTCTAAGCCACAAGGAGATTGCTCGAGAAATAAGAGACAAGGGTTACGAGGTCTATCTTGCGGTGGATGAGTTTTCATGGTCGAAACGAACCCAACCGAATCTTATCAGAAGAAACATTATTCGAATGTCTGTTGCGGACGAGCTTGGAATATATCTTTTCCCTGAGAATATGCCTATAAACATAGCTAATCCAGAAGACCTTGAAAAGTTGTCGGAAGTGTTTGAAGGGTCTAAGGTGTATCTTGTGGTAGGAAGCGATGTTCTTCTAAATGCAAGCGCCTACAATAATGATGCCTCAATCAATTCCTTTAATCATATAATTTTCGAACGAAGGGTTCTTCATGTCTCTGAGAAGGATGACCACAGGCTTGACGCGGCTTGTGAGAAGCTAAAGGGAGATACAGTCCGTCTTGTTCTAAAGCCTGAATATGAGGAAATAAGCTCTTCGCTTATTCGAAAAAACATCGATGAGAAAAGAGACATATCCAACCTTATCGATTCAATGGCACAGACTTATATTTACGAACGCGGTCTGTATAGACGTGAACCGCAATACAAGACAACAATGAGAACAAAATCCAAACATGTGGAGTTGCTCACGGAATTTAGCGAGGAACTTATAAAGGAATTGTCAAACAGTTATTTTGATGACAGCTTCGATGCCTTTGAAAAATTAAAGCTTTTCACAAGGAAAAACAGTCCTAAAATGCTTTTGATAAGGGATTTGAAGGATGAAAATAGGATTGTCGCTTTTTCATTGTTTCATTTGGTAAAGTCAAGCAGTCTTTATCAGGAATTCAAGAATGACAAGGTGTCCGAATATATACGTGAAAATTCTATGGGAAGAATTATAATGCTCGATGGACTATTCATAGACGAGACTAGGAACGACGGGAGCTACAACCAGATATTGTTGACGGAAACCATGGGAATATGCCTAAAGAAGGACTACAGCTATGCTATCTACTATAATACTTTTGAGGAACATGCAGCACCTGAATTACATGAAACCCTAAGGCTTAACGGTTTCCAAAAGGTGCCTTACAACATAGATGACAGATACGTTTTTGTTGTGAAAATGGTATCGCCGAGTATAATAACACTGGATGCCAGCAAATCGATAAAGGAACCTTACAAAAGCCATCCGATAGTTCAAAAGGCGATTAAGGATGCAAGGAAAAAGCTTTTACATTCGTTGACGGAGCTTTACCCAGGGCATTTGATGTTGTCTTTCGACAGGAACATGATTTATGACAAGATGATAGAAATGATATGCAGAGAAAACGAGGTGCCTGTCGAACCGACCTATCCAAAGCAAACCGGGGGAAATATGTGCGTGCCTTTTGGGAACGTATTGAATGGACAGATAGTACCAAATACCGTAACCAAATCAATGCATACCGAGCGATATTTTGAACCCTTTATGAAGAGCAATCAGATGAAGGCATATCCTTATTATGTAGAGTTGGAAAACCAGGTAAAGATAATTCGTTCCTTCAACCGTCCGGTATTTCTCATAGACGATTTGCTTCACAAGGGATATCGTTTTCGGGTGGTAAATCCATTGTTTGAAAAGGAAAATATAGAGGTCAAAAAAATCATTGTTGGAATACTTTCAGGCCGCGGGAAAGAGCTGATGGAAATAGAAAACAGAGATGTGGAAACAGCGTATTTCATTCCGCGTCTTAGGACTTGGTTCAACGAGAATTCTCTATATCCCTTCCTTGGAGGCGACACCCTGTGGCGAGGCGTTTACCACGAAAGGAACATGATTCCGTCTGTCAATCTCATATTGCCATACATGTCGCCATACTACATCAAGGGTGCATCAAAACAGGCTGTCTACGATTTGTCGAAAACATGCCTTGAAAACGCATATGAAATAATTACGACAATAGAAGAGGTTTATCAGATTATCAACGAAAGAAGCTTTACAATGGCGGCCTTGGCCGAGGTTTTCATGTCTCCCAGATTCCCGGATCACGGCAGGGATATGCATCACGACTTGAACCTTAGCCCGTCAACTTATCTTATGAACGATATGGAAGCGCTTGATAAGCTTAAGAGAATAATAACAGAGAAGAAATAAGGAGACCGATATGTTTTATTATAGATTTGAAGGAAAAGTGCTTTTTTCTAGAAAAGAAAGGATTGAAGAATATCTGGAGAGTATTGGCGAGCAGCAGGCAATGCAAGAGGGAGATGCACTTTTTTATATGTCGAATGCGCCTGTAGGAAAGACAAGAAGGAGCTTCCTAATGAATTATCCGGATTTGGTGGATGTTCAAGAGGAAACCATTGATTTGTTCGACGAGCCTTTCGAAATGCCTCAAATTGATTGGCCAAAGTGGATATTGGATAGAATGTATAGGGGACTCGTAAAATCGGTAAATACCTCATATCCGGTTTGGACGGATTGCCTGCACTCCGACACAAAAAAATCATATAGTATAAATCTTGTAGGTCTTGGGGATGTTGGAGGGACTTTGCTTACAGGACTGCGCCTATTGGGGGGAGATATTGTTGAAAGTATTGGAATTTACGATCCAAAACCATCCAACAAGGACAGATGGTTTTTAGAAACATCCCAAATATATGGACCATTGGGGGACAAGCCATTTCCCAATATAAAGAAAATTGAAGAAACGGATTTGTTCGATTGTGATGTGTTTGTGTTTTGTGCCAGCAGAGGGGTTCCGCCTGTGGGAGATGAGAAAAAGGATGTAAGAATGGTACAATTCGAAGGAAATGCAGCTATATTGTCAATTTATGCAAAAATGGCAAGGGATAGACGGTTTAAGGGAATATTCGCAGTTGTTTCGGATCCGGTAGATCTTCTTTGCCGCAAGGCTTGGGAGCTTTCAAATACGAACGAATCAGGAAAGCTCGATTTCAGAGGTCTTGGAACGGATCAGATTCGGGGATATGGTTTGGGCGTAATGCATGCGAGGGCGCGCTTCTACTCTCTGCTTCAAGAGGAAACCCTTAGATATGAAACCGAGGGGAGGGCATTCGGACCGCATGGAGAGGGTCTTGTGATAGCAAACAGCATAGAAGCCTACGATGAAAAATTGTCAAACGGCCTTACAGAAGCAGCAAAGCATGCGAACCTGAAAATTCGAGAAACGGGGTTCAAACCCTTTGTTGCACCGGCGCTTTCGTCGGGAGCACTTTCAATACTTGCGACCATAAGGGGTGAATGGCATCACAGCACACACTTCATGGGGGGCGTGTTCATGGGTTCTAAAAACAGAATGAGCACTATGGGTATCGAACCCGAACGAGTGCCTTTGCCGGATGCTTTAAAGAAAAAGCTAAATGAAACCTACGAAATGCTGGAGAATTTATATGAATAAATCCATGTTTTTGATACGAACAAAGAAAACATCGGCCGTACTTGAAGAGATGATTGAGTCTTCGACTAGGGGCTTTGATATTAAAGAAGTGCAAAGCGGAATGCCCTTGCCTGATCTCCGAAATTCAAAAATTATTTTTGCAGCGGAGCTCGACTGTGCCGGTTATTGCATGGACCTGTTCGAGATAGTAAACACATTGGTTGTAAGTGGAGAGAATGCTCTCGAAGGCAGCACCGCAGTTCTTATGCTGAGAAGCAATTCTCAATACAATAGCAAAAGCAGCGCCCAAAGCATTATTTTCAATCTAAATAGAGCAGGTTGCAGATTTCCGGGACATCCACTTGTCGAATCTATTGAAGGATTCATGAATTTTGCTACATGGCAAAAGCATTTGAATATGCCGCTTAAAGATATCTGCATGATGAAGTCTCGTGAATTGGTAGAAAAATTGTATAATTACGAACCCGAAAGGATAAAGACTCCAAAGATAGTTGCTTTGCATGCGAGTTCGAGGGATACATCGAACACCTTGATGCTTTGGAGGATGGTTAAGGAAAATCTTAAAGATGCCAAAGTAGAGGAGTTGCATGTTGAATCGGGTGAAGTAGTAGATTGCAGGGGTTGTTCATTTAATGAATGCATACATTATGGAAGTCAGAACAGCTGTTACTATGGGGGAGCCATCACGAATGAGATTTTACCGGCGATAGGCGATGCAGATGTATTGGTGTGGATATGCCCGAACTACAATGATGCTATTTCAGCAAAGCTTATGGCCATAATAAACAGATTGACGGTAATATATAGAAAAACGGAATTCGATAAAAAAAATCTTTTTGCTATAATCGTCTCGGGCAATTCAGGAAACGATTCGGTAGCCCGTCAATTGATAGGGAGTTTGAGTGTTAACAAGAACATACAGCTTCCGCCAAATTTTGCTTTGATGGCTATAGCAAACGATCCTGGAACGGTTGTGAAATGTCCCGGAATTAATGAAGCAGCAAAAGATTTTGCAAAGCGAATCATTGAAAACAGCAAATCATGAGGAGTTGATTCAATGAAAAAAGTATGGGAAGAGGAAGGATACATAAAGAGAAGGGTTGAAGGAGTGAATACATTTGAACCTTTTTCAATTAGAAAGCTTGGGTTTGAGGATATAGATGAAATGAAGGCTTTGGAAGCTGAAATAATGGCCGGACTGGAAGATTCAGATGCATTTTCACCTGACGAAAAAAACGATATACTTGATGATCTGGAACTGGGAGCGATGATTTTCGGCGTTTTTGTAAAAGACAAATTGAGAGCATACCGATACATATCTTTTCCAAAGAGGACGAAAGAAAATTACGGAAGAGATATTGGAATGAATGGAAAAGAGCTTGACAAGGTGGTCAATTTTACTACTACAATCGTCCATCCTGAGTACAGAGGGAACCGTTTGCAGAGGAAGACTATGAAGCATGCTTTGGAGCAATTGAAGGGCACCGAATACAGATATCTTATTGCGACCATTTCACCGCTTAACTACTATAGCCTAAAGAACATGATTAGATCTGGATTTGTGATAAAAAAAATCAAACTAAAGTATGGGAAGATTGCTGACGAGATAGATGGGAAGATCAGGTATATACTTTTAAGGGATATTAACGACGACATAAGGAAAAAATACCGTAAGACAATAGTTGTAAATAATACCGAGATAGACCTGCAAAAAAATCTTATAAAAAATGGATATATGGGATACGATGTGGATGAACTCGATCAATTCGGGGAATACAAGATTTTGTTTGGCGTTCAGAAGAATTGAAATATAACAAAGCCATGCTGAAAAGAAAAGAATTTCTTTTTAGCATGGCTTTGTTTTTGCATTATGGTAACTTACTTGTAAGAATTAATGTCTAAGTCGTCAATCCATATCCTTGAAGACATGTTGGAGAACACTATTTCCATGCGGTCTACATTATTTGTTTCTTGGCTAACGCTTAGAAGCTCCCAGTAGTTCTTGCTGCTTGGTTTGAAATTGACGCTTCTTTTAAAAGCAAGAGTTTTTCCAGTGTAGCCAAACAGTTGCACCTTGAAGGCTTCGGTTGAATCTGAAAGAATCCACATGGAAATTACCGAATTATTGTCCATAACAAGATTGCTTATTATCAGCTTGGATTCCTCGTTCTGCTTATTTCCGCTTATCTGGAGCGAATAGGTTCCGTTTCTAAAAACAGTATCGTCCTTTGATATTGAGCTTTCATCTTTAAATTGAACAGATAGTGAATCAAATTGTTCTTTGCTTTGGTCGGAGCCAGGATTGATGTTGATTGTGTCAATATCATTAATAATATTGTAATAGTTATTTGAATATGTTTGACTCCAATTATTTTCATCGTCCAGTATTCGCAAGGAAACTGTGAATTCGCCTTCATCGAGAAATGTTTCTTTGAATCTGAATTCGGATTCATTGCCTGACAAGACATTCTTTTCATTTTGTTTTACGGTCCATTCATATGACTGGAAAACGGATTCGGAATTATTCACTTGAAAAATCCATTCGTCGTAAAGACGCTCATGTTGGAATGTCGCAACAGGAAGCTTGTCTTTGAAGAAAAGCAAATCTGTTTTACTGCAAACGGTTAGTATAATGCCTATGAGAGCTGCTATGAGGATTATTGCTATTACCTTTTTATCCCTGCTTTTGTTTTTATCCTGCGTTAAATCCATAGGAATTTCGATTGGGGTTTCTTCCGAATTGAAAAAATCAGTATAGTCGTTTTCGTAATCATAGAATCCTGCGGCTGCGAGACCGTCGTCGTTATCCTCATATTCATTTTCATCATTGCTGCCTTCATTTGCAGAATTATCTGTTGGGTTATTTGAATCGTCATGCTGATATTCGTTTGAATCGCTTGCAATATTAGCGGTTGAATCGTCTTCAATATCGTTTAGTTGATTGTCTCCTGAATTATTTTCAAGATCATCGATTGAATCGGTTGAAGCAACTGTAGCTGGTGTCGCATCAGCAAGGCTTGCGGATATATAGTCGTCGAGCAGCACGCCTTCATCGTCTTCGTCGGACGCTTCAGCAACTTCATCTGTTGGGTTGATACTTTCTTCTGGTTTTTTTTGAATGGGTTCGTCGGATTTCATTGGATCCATGTCTGGAGTTGTTCCTTTACCGGAATCATTAGGCAGGATTTCGGTAAATCCGAAGGCGTTTATGGGACTGTAAATCGGCATAGGTATTTCTTTCGATGATTTGATCGAATCCTTGACATCCTTCATAAGAAGTGCTGAATTTGTGTCGTCGAGGAATAGATTGTAAAGATAAACAGTTTTGAAATCCATGAGAATTTCCTTGAGACTGATGTAGTTTCTTTTATTTTCGGATAGATCTGAAATAAAACTTCTGAGTTCGATCGGTAATTCTTTGAACTTTGTGGCTGGAATATTTAATTCGCCGAAAATGAAAAGAGTCAATGTTTTGTGTACCGTTTTACAGATGTCTTTAAAGCTATCCGTTTTTTCGAAAGAATCGTCAATGACCAGAAGGTCATTGAACTTGACTGAATTTTGCTCGATTATAACCTGTGATTCATTGATGAGGGAATTGGCTGGCTTTATGTCTAGACAATCGTAATCCATTAATTTGTCCAGATATTCATATACGAAATTGATTCTTGTTTTCAGTATAGGGTTGTAGTATTGAATGTATTTTGAAATAGGAAAGCCTTTTTTATACGAGGTCACAAGAATTATTTCATCCTCCGATTCATCGGAAAAAATGAGGCTGTCTATGCAGTTTCGGAATTTATCAATGGCATTGGCATCCGGAAGAAATTTTTTCTGAATAATATTTAAAATTACAATTTTTTCATAATTTTCTTTTTCATTTGCAAGAGCGATTTTTTGATATTTGTCTTCTTTGTATATATTAAGTATTTTATATTTTTCCACGTGAGAATTCATGCTTTGCTTCCTCCTTAATGCCTTAATACTGTATTTTGTTTTGCTTGCAACTGTTATATCGGAAAAATAATGATAAGAACATTTGTCTGTGTTAAAATAATAATGACTAAAAGCGTGATTTCATAAAAAAATATGAATACCCAACAGTTTTTTGTTATTTTTTGTATCAATTATTATAATTCTACTTTTAATAGCGATTTCCCTTCTTACAAAAGCAAAAAAAACTAGACGGAAATTAACTTACAGGCATTGGTCTTCCAAATGGATTTCAAGAATAGAAATATTGACAGGATAGATCTGTGGTTTAGGAATAGTATTGCAAAAAAACGGAATAGGAGTTTGAACTATGATAAAAGATAATGCCGGGGAACGAATAATGATTGACGGAGAGATTAGCTTGACGAAAGATTGGGAAAATAATTCCATTAAGGGGACTTCAATATACGAGATTTTACGGATTGTGGACGGCAAACCGTTGTTTTTGAAAGAGCATATAGAAAGGTTTATGAATTCTTTTTACATCTTGAGATATGAATTGCCGAGAGAAATAAATAAAATTGAAAAAAACTTTTGGATATTTTTGAAAGCATCTGAGATTGAAAATGGGAACATTAAGATAATTTGCGATGGTATAGGAGAGGAAAAGCAAAGGATAAGCATTTATGAGGCTTTAAGCATATATCCGGAAAAAGAGCTTTACAAAAGAGGTGTGGCTGTTTCAGCTATGAAAAAGAGCAGAACTTCTCCAGGGGCCAAGACGATAAATACATCTCTAAGGATGGATGTGGACAGATTAAAATTGGAAAAAAATGTATATGAAGTGCTTTTGATTGATGAGAAAGGCAATGTGACAGAAGGAAGCCGCTCAAACATATTTTTCGTAAAGAACGGGATGTTGCATACACCGCCAATAGAGCAGGTGCTTCCCGGAATCACGAGGATGAAGGTTCTTGAATTTTGTGAAAAAAAAGACATCGAAGTCAAGGTTCACGCCATAAAGGAAGAGGACCTGGGTTGCTTCGATGGAGCTTTTTTAACGGGTACATCTATAAATATACTTCCGGTTAAAGAGATAGACGAAGTTGCATATAGCGTTGACGGGTTTGCTTTTAAATTGTCAAATCAGTTTGAAAACTTTATACAGAAAGAGGTTTTTAACGCATAACCAAAACCGGTGTTTTGGAGTAATGCACGACCTTGCTTGTAACACTTCCCAATAGGAAACGTTTGCTTGCGCTCATACCGTGGGTGCACATTATGATCATGTCGAAAGATTCGTTTTCGGCGATGTCTATAATCGATGAAGCAGGATCGCCCTTGGTGGATTTAGTTATTACAGGAACACCTTTTTCCAAAAACCAATCATTAGCTTTTTTGAGAATGGAATCCGAAAAATTTAGGTCATCGACAACAGGTATTCCTCCTCCACCAGTCGCGATTTTGTACCTTGGATTCGATCCGATTGCATAGTCAATGTTTGCCGGGATTGAATGGTTGACATAAAGTACAGTTATTTCTGAGCCGTATTTTTGAAAAAAATCTACGGCCATACTGTAGGATGCCATGCATTCCTCGGAACCGTCTATTGGCAACAATATTTTTTTCATTCTAAATACCTCCTTTTATTGATTGTAGTTTTAACTTCATATCATATATACCACTAGAATGTGTTAAAAAACAAAAAATAGTAAATTTTTAGGACTGAGTGGCAGAAAATGGAGAGCTTTAAATGAACCGAATCCCGCATATAGCATCAATAGAGCGGGTGCTTACCTGAATCAAGAGGATGAAGATTCTTGAATTTCGTGCAAAAAAAGACATCGAAGTCAAGGCTCATACCATAAAGGAAGAGGACCTGAGTTACTTCGATGGAGCTTTTTTAACTGCTACATCTATAAATATATTTCCGTTTAAAGAGATAGACGAAGTTGTATATAGGGTTGACGGGTTTGCTTTCGAGCGTCACATCAATTCGAAAGATTAATATGTGAAGAGTTATTTAGCGCATAACTAAAACCGGTATTTTGGAATAATGCACTACCTTGTTAGTGACGCTTCCCAAAAGGAATCGTTTGCTTGCGCTCATACCGTGGGTGCACATTATAATCATGTCGAAAGATTCGTTTTCGGCGATGTCTATAATCGATGAAGAAGGATCTCCATCAGTTGATTTGAGTATTACGGGAACATTTTTTTCAGCAAACCAACTCTCCGCTTTTTTGAGAATGGAATCTGAAAAACTGAGTTTTTCGCCTTCCATATCGACTGCAGAATCAACATTCGATATATGGTACTTGGGATTTGAGCCAATTGCATAGTCAATATTAGCTGGGATTATTTGGTTGACATAAAGTACAGTTATTTCTGAGCCGTATTTTTGAAAAAAATCTACGGCCATACTGTAGGATGCCATGCATTCCTCGGAACCGTCTATTGGCAACAATATTTTTTTCATTCTAAACATCTCCTTTTGTTGATTGTTGTTTTGATTTTTATACCGTATATATATATACCCGGATAATGGAGAAGAAAACTAAAAAAGTGTATTTTCAATTAAGGAGCGATAGAAAATGGAGAGGTTTAAAAGAACCGAAAGTTTGATTGGCAAAGAAAAGCTCGATTTGTTGAAAAATGCAAGTATAGTCATATTCGGCGTGGGTGGAGTAGGCGGTTTTGCAGCCGAAACAATAGCGAGAGCAGGTATTGGGAATATAGGACTTGTAGACTATGACACGATTCATATTTCAAACATAAACAGGCAGATACACGCATTGGACGAGACGGTGGGAGAAAGCAAAGTTTCTGTTATGAAGAAGAGGATTGAGTCTATAAATCCTCGTGTCAAGGTTTTTGTTTTTCCTATAATGGCAGACGAATCGAACATATATGAAATCCTTCAGGCAAAACCCGATTATGTAATAGATGCAATAGATATGGTGACAAGCAAGCTGGCGCTGATTGAGTTTTGCGTAAAAAATTCAATTCCTATTGTAAGCTCCATGGGAACTGGAAATAAGCTGCATCCTGAAATGCTTCAAATAGATGATATTCACAAGACAAGCGTTTGTCCGCTTGCAAAGGTTGTAAGAAAAGAACTTAAAAAAAAGGGAATAAAGAGGCTGAAGGTCGTATACTCGAAAGAAACTCCGAAAATTAATGCGAATGGCGTTATAGGAAGCATTTCGACTGTTCCTTCTGTGGCAGGAATAATGCTCGCTTCAGTTGCGATAAATGACATAATGGAAGAAAAAGGTTGACATAAAAAGGTTGACATAAAATCCGAATTTGAGGTATGATGTTTTTGAAGCAGGCGTATATTTTGGCTATAAACAGATATAAAACAGATTTTGGAGGATTGAGATGAATAAAAAAAGAGTAGGGGCTTTGTTGGCTTGCGCAATATTTATGTTTTCGAGTTTTTCTTCGATGGCGGCAACGATAAATATTTCAGGGGTTTATAAAAACGGATCAAGAGGATACACTGTGCAGTTGATACAAGAGGCTATGGATAAAGCGGGTTTCTTCAAGTATGGAAGTTATACATCCTACTATGGAAGCGTTACCGAGGCGGCTGTAAAGGAATTTCAAGGGGCTAATGGACTGGAAGCAGACGGAATTGTTGGGCCGGCAACTGCAAGAAAAATTGAGTCGTTGGATTTAACTGAAAAACCTGTTTCAAGGAGTTCTGTGAGCAGGAAATATGGAGAGTATCTTGATTGGTGGACTGAAGTTTTTCCAATGATCGAGAGAAACAAAACAATTTTTGAAGTTAAGGATTTTTATACAGGTATAAGTTTTAATGTAAAAGTGACTGGTGGAACAAATCATGCCGATGTCGAGGCTTTAACTAAAGCGGACAGTGAAAAAATGAAAGCGGCATGGGGTGGAGAATTCAGCTGGGAAAGAAGACCGGTCCTCGTTTATCATGGCGACAAGGTCATAGCGGCATCAATGGCAAATATGCCTCATGCGGGACTCGATTCTGAGCCTTCAAGAGTTTGGGTATCGAATAGAAGTGATGGATATGGAAGCGGCTATAATTACGATTCCGTAAAAAACAATGGAATGGACGGCCATGTGGATTTGCATTTCAATAACAGCACGCGCCATTCGGACGGGAATCAGGACTCGCGACACCAAGCGGCAATAAGGGTCAGCGCAGGATTATAGATAATTGATTGTACATAATTGATTATTAATATGTTTTTATGGATATAGGATAGACAGTTGACAATGCTGTTTATCCTATATTTTTTATTTTGGGAGGCTGTAAAACAAAGCACTTATGTTATCATTGAAGCTAGAAAGTTATATTTAAATATTGATAATTGGAGGGAATAGAAATGGAAAAGCGTTTATATCGATCAAGAAAAGATAAAGTCATCTCAGGTGTCTGCGG
This sequence comes from uncultured Peptostreptococcaceae bacterium, assembly GCA_964617505.1. GTDB lineage: Bacteria > Bacillota > Clostridia > Peptostreptococcales > BM714 > BM714. Next base: position 18,153 of record CAZTZB010000027.1, read on the forward strand.
AGGAATCGCTGAGTATTTCGACATTGATTCGACCATTATCAGATTGGTATGGGTTATATTGGTATTCCTCGCAGGAACGGGTATTGTTGCTTATATTATTGCAGCTATAATAGTTCCGGAAGAACCGGAATATGTAAATTACTCGAAAAAAGATGAAAAACCTGAAGAATATGAAGCGAGTCAGATAGAGTACGAAGACGAGAATAAAGAAAAAAAGACAGAAGAGGTTTTTAAAAAGAACAAGAAAAACCGCAACGCCATTGGAATAATACTTATAATTTTGGGAATTTTCTTTTTTGCCCGACGAATGTTTTATTGGATAGATTTTGCTTACATATGGCCGTTGATGCTTGTAGCAGTAGGCTTGTATTTTATAATGAAGAAAGATTGATACTTTAATTTGAACCATAAAATGCCATTAATAGTGAACGCTAAAAATCGTTTGCATTTAAAGGTGTTTTTTCATTTGCGAATGGATTGCATTAAATATTTTGAAATAAACAAGTAAATCAATTTAAAAGACTTAAGGAATAATTATTCTTGTAATAGTTACATATGCTTTTGTGGATATCCATTATTGCTACTATGCTTGCGTAATTCATAGATGGAGTAAGATTGTTTCATGCTATTGCTTTAACCGATTCAATACAGGGTATCATAATGGTAGTTCTAAGAAGATTCCTTAGTTTGCAGCATTTATAATTGCCAGCTATGTTTGGGAAAAAACGAAAAAAGAAATTGTTGATTTGTTTTGGGAATAGTAGGGATATTGACGAATTTATTTACAATGATTTTTAAAAACAGAGTAGGGTGTATGCGTAAAGGACATGGGGATGGGAAGTTGCCCCATGGGGAAGCTCAAAGCTGCGACATGCACCCGCATCCGCTGTTACATAAAGGGAAAACCTCCTTTTTGTAACAACTGCTTGCAAGAGGGAGGCTTTTTTATGAAGAAGACAAGACAAATTGCTCAAATGGGACTATTGCTTGCTATGGCCATTGTGCTTAAGGGGCTATCGGTATACATTCCTGTATTGGGTGTTCTTGGCATAAGAATAGGCTTTATGTCTATGATTGTGGCTGCTGCAGGTGTATTTTATGGACCAATGTCCGGAGCTTTTTTCGGGGCTGTTTACGACCTGATGGCTTTCATGGTATTCCCAACCGGTGGACCCTATTTCCCCGGTTTTACAATCAGCTTTGCATTGGTGGGTTTTCTTGGTGGAGTCTTTCTTCATGGCCGAATAAAGAAGGGGCTGCCGATTGATTACAAGAGATGTTTTTTACTGTTTGCAGTAATAGCGCTAGCAGTTGACCTTGCTATGAATACGCTTTGGCTGTCTATGCTTACGGGAAAGGCGTTTATGCTTCTGCTAGTTCCTAGGATAATGGCGAAGGCTGTTATGATGCCAATTAATGCGTATGTGCTTTTGATATTTATTAAGCTGTTTAAAAAAATATGAGAGACATAGATTGTTTAAAGTTTTAAAAGCTAAGGACTGCTTGACTGATTGCCTAACTATGTCGTATAATAAAAAAAATCAATAATCGCCTGCGAAGAAGAGAAGTAGGTTGGCAATCATAAAGAGAGGGAGATTCATCGGCTGTAAGATTTCCCATGACAATACCAATTGAAGGTCGCTTTTGAGGCGTTTTCGTGAAAACAGTAGCGAGAACCGGTTAGTCCCGTTATAGATTTGAGTGCCGGTTCTTTAGGGCCGGAATTAAGGTGGTACCGCGAGCCCTTCGTCCTTATCAGGATGGAGGGTTTTTTGACGAAAAAAACATTTGGTTAAACCCATAGTCAAATGAAAATAAAAGTTGTGAAAGGGAGATTTTCTATGGAAAAGAAGAATTTGGAAAAAAAATATGATCCTAAACAGTTTGAAGATAGGCTTTACAAACAGTGGGATAATGAAGGCAATTTCGGCGCCAAGCCAAATCCCGACAAGGAGCCCTTCACAATTGTTTTGCCCCCACCAAATATCACGGGGCAGCTTCATATGGGTCATGCACTTGACCAAACCATACAGGACATCCTGATTCGCTTTAAGCGCATGCAGGGTTTTGAAGCCCTATGGCTTCCGGGAACGGACCACGCAAGCATAGCGACCGAGGTTAAGGTTGTCGAAAAGATAATGAAGGAAGAGGGAAAAAGCAAGGATGAAATAGGCCGCGATGAATTTCTTAAAAGGGCTTGGGAATGGAAAGCGGAATACGGAGACCGAATAGTTGAGCAAATGAAGAAGCTTGGTTCGTCGTGCGACTGGACAAGAGAGCGCTTTACAATGGATGATGGTTGCAACAAGGCCGTAACAGAGGTTTTTGTCAAGCTTTACGAAGAGGGGCATATATACAGGGGAAACAGATTAATCAACTGGTGTCCGGACTGCAAGACATCTCTTTCCGATGCCGAGGTCGAGCATGAGGAGCATCAGGGCAACTTCTGGTATGTAAGATACCCCATGAAGGATGGCGAAGGCTTTATAGAGATAGCCACAACTAGACCTGAAACAATACTGGGAGATACTGCCATAGCAGTCAATCCGAAGGATGAAAAATACAGGGACTTTGTAGGGAAAACCGTAATTGTTCCCCTTATAAACAGGGAAATCCCGGTAGTTGCGGATGATTATGTAGACATGGATTTTGGAACAGGCGCTGTTAAAATAACGCCGGCGCATGACCCGAACGACTTTGAGGTAGGCCAGAGGCATAATCTTGAACAAATAAATGTAATGAATGAAGATGCATCGATGAATGAAAATGCAGGGAAGTACCAAGGCATGGACCGATACGAGTGCCGCAAAGCGCTTGTTGCTGATCTTCACGAGGGTGGCTTCCTTATTAAGACGGTTGAACATCAGCATAATGTTGGTACCTGCTATAGATGTCATACGGTGGTTGAACCTTTGGTTTCGGAGCAGTGGTTTGTCCATATGGATGAGCTCGTAAAGCCAGTAATCAAGTCTGCAAACGAGAAGGATATTGAGATAGTTCCGGAAAAATTCAAGAAGGTTTACATGCACTGGCTTGAGAATATAAGAGACTGGTGCA
>CAZTZB010000028.1:0-18594 GCA_964617505.1 uncultured Peptostreptococcaceae bacterium
CATAAAAAACTTTGACCCGCAGTCGCCTGCAGGTCTTTGTCTATGATGCAAAGTAAATATTTTGTTCATTTCTAAGAAGTTTAATCTCAACTGTTTCAGTTAGAACATCCGAATAGCTGTATGAAACCGTTCTTTCGGAGTCGAGACCATTATTAATTCTTACGATGAAAATATTCGAGTATACTTCTTCAAGCACGCCTTCTTTAACAAGAACTTTTTTTCTGCCCTTGTTGGTCTTAAGTATTACTTTTTCTCCAATACAATCCTGAACATTTCTTTTGATGGTAGATAGCGTTTCTTTTGTCGCCAAAGCTACATCACCTTCCCCTGTTTGTATACAGTATTATTATAACACCTGCAACCCCTTTGGTCAAGCGAAATTTACATTTTACTATACCACAAGTCTAATGTCAAAAGTTTTTATGAAAATTATACGAAAAAATTAATTAATATGTCTATAGATAGTATTTTTTGAGGCTTTCTATCCCTTTTTTTATATATTCCTTGCCTCCGTACTCATAGGATGCTTCCATCAGGGCGGGTCGTTTCTTCCCAGATATTATTTTCATGGCTGCGTCTGTGTCGAATGCCCATCCGTCTATTCGCGTTTGCCCTTGACACATTGGTATGTGCCTGTATTTCATATAGTAATCGTTTGAGCAATAGGCCTCTTTACCCTTTGTTGTCCATAGATGGAACGCATCAGCGGTTTTCGATAAAAGCTTCAGGTTTTCCATGAAGTCAAATTTTCTTATTAGCGATGCAAAAAACAGGTGCCCAGTATCAAGAAGTATTCCTATATTGGAATATTTTTCGATTTCCATTTGCCATTCATCAATCCTGTAGAACAGCTCGTTTGACCCAAAGTATTCTAGTAGCAAAACTGTGTCAAATTCCTTTGCTATGGATTCGAGTCGGCTCATGGCCTCTTCAAGTATAGGTGAGAAAGCCCCTTCTTCGTATTCATCTGCATCGTACCTTCCCGGGAAATGTATAACGAAATACTCTGTGGCCGAAGACGAAAGGCGCTCCAAATTGTATTTCAAAAGCCTGAATGACAGCTCTCTTTTAGCGGGGTCAGGGTCAAGATAAAAGGCATCGAGAAAGTAGTTTCCGAACCAAGCCGGAATAAAAATCGGAAGGTGGATGCTATATGCTACGGAATTTTTTTCGGCTATCTTCATGTCTAGCATTATCTTTTCCGCCTTGCTCTCCCATGAATCCATTCCACCAAGGCAAAATTCAACACGGTTAAGTTCTAGGTCCATGGCTTCTCCCAGTCCTATAAATACTGCATTTGTTCCAAAATTATTAGTCATTGCTTTTATTCCTTTCTATAATTAGGCAAAGCGCGAAGTCGAAAATGTCTGTCCCTTTTCAGTTCTTTTTTAATTCGTTTCCTCCAGGAGGTAGGCTTTTCCGTTTTTGATTCCAAGGAATATGAAGTTCATCCCCATGTCGACTCTTTCGGTTTTTCCGTCCCCGAGATCCTGAACTATAAGTATATTGTTGGCTTTGATTTTTTCGGGATATGCAAGCTTGTTGCCGCTGCTCCATATAATCGATTGAATGCTGTCGTAGGCCCCGGATTCTATGGCGTTGTTGTATTTCCCATACCCGTCTATTGCCTTGTACTCTTTTAGCTCATTCCCATATATGCCCATCAGAATTACCGCCGAGTCTTCATAGTAATTTATTGTCTGCTCCTCTTCGCCTTGCTGTTGGATTTTTCCTTCACCGGTCTTTTCAAGCTTGATGGCGGTCACCATTTTTAGCCCGGGCACGAAACGCGGCTCCCTTGCATTTTTATATAGGACTACAACAGCGCCTGTATCTATGTTTATTCCATATATATTTGATGTATTGCCGAGAACTGTAAATCCCTCTGTAAATATTATTGAATCGCTTATCCAATCAAAGTGCAAATCCAGAGGAAATACTCCGTCCCCGGCTGCGTATATATAGAAAGGCATTTCAATAGTTTTTAGCACTGTTTCGCTCTCGATGTCTATTAGCATAAGTCTCGCCATTTTTTTCTCGGGGCCGATCTCGATTTGGCTCGCAAAAGCCGCCGCAGTCTTGCCGTCTGGCGATATTTTGATGCCCCTGAATTTCCATCCCTTTTCCAAAAGAAATTCGTAATAGTTCTTAAGCTCCCTTCCGGATTCGGTCAGGAGGGCCTCTCCGGATTTTTCTTCGTAAAGCAGCTTGTCAAACACCATCGGCGCCTCGGAATCCGTTTCAGCCGATTTGAATTTGTGCAACATTATGTTTTCTCTGTCGATTCTTCCGGAAAGATATCTTACCTCTTCGAAGGCTTTGCTTTCAAGGGTTTCTATAGCCCCTAAGGCCATATCGTAGGTTTTGATGGTCTGGCTCTTGGCAACATTAAAACACCAGCAATTCCCCACTCCGCAGTCTCCCTGCATCACCAGACCTATTTCATCCTCAGCCCCGGTAATATTGATTTCGTATATTCCCTCTTTGATATTGGCAAATATCACATCAACTTCCCTGCCGCCATTCCATTCAAACTTTATTTCGGGTTCTTCTGTCTCGTAGTTTACGGATGCGTTTATTTTTATTGCCCGTTCTACGCTTGCCTTGTTGACAGGGCGTTTGAATGCGAGCTTGAAGGCTTTTGTACCTTCAGTAATCCAAGCCTCGGGTTCAATTGGCAGTCCGTCAGGACCGATTTGCTTTATATCAACTTTGTTAGAAGAATACCTTTTTATGTAAAAAGCAGCGTAATCTCTAAGCTCGGCGTTTTCATCAAAAAAAACATGGCGTCCTATAGTTATCTTCAGTGATTCCTCTTCATTTTCGCTTGGCGGAATATTGAGAATAACCGTCTTTCTGTCCACTCCTACATAACCGATGCTTAGCCTTTCAATTTTTGTACCAACCATTGTTTCTACTAAAAAACCGTTTTCGCTTTCTATGTTTACAGGCTCTGAAAATTTAAAGGTCAGGTTTATGTTTCCAGAAAGGACTTTGCTTTCGCCCGACTGAATGCGTTCGCTGCCCGCCAAGCTATTTAGGTATATTTCAGGCGGAAGCGCCTGCCTTTTTTGACTTGTCTCTTCATCATCTCCGGGCAAGACCTCGGTTTCTTCCTCTGGCGAGGTAAACCCCAATCCAAAATAATCAATTGCAGCAAAATATCCCAGCGCAACAATCATAGCCACTATAAGAATGCCGATTGTCAATTTATTCATATTCATTGTCTTCCCTCCTCATCGCGTAAATACGTCCTTTTAATTTCGGACACGCCTATTTATATTATAGACTATCTTAGATGAAAAATTGTTTCAAATATATATCAACTTTTCTACTCCGAACCTTATATTTCAAGATATCTTATGGTATTATTCAATTGGAATAAAGAGAAAGTATAGACTCATACAGCTTGAAAGGACGGCAAGGCAATGAATATAAATTTCAAAAATATGGTTTATTGGCTTTTTAGCATAGCTTTAATTTGTATAGGGATTTATTTTTTTCTCTTCCAGCAAAACAGCATGGGATTTTTTAGCAATGTTTCCAGGGATGAATATGCCGGAGAAATAGATACTTCTTTATATTTCGATGGTGACGAATTTAAAAATCTCGAAATAGCAACTGCCCAGTCATCCATAGATATAGTTCCAACTGACGGCCCTGCAAGGGTTGAATTTAAGGGAACTTTCAGCTCCTCTTCTCAAGAGAGCTTTCCACATCTCGAGCAAAGCACTTCCGGCAATATGACACGCCTTCAAGTTATATATCCAAAGGGACTTCTTGCCAGCCGGATATCCTCTGACGCGCATCTTAGGGTTTATCTTCCCGAGGAAGGCTTGACTGAACTTAGAGCGAATACAAAATCCGGTGATATAAACATTGGGTCATTTACTATATGCAAGGTTGGCATAAGCTCCGAATCCGGAAACATTTATTGCGAAAGCTTGTCTCCTACCCAAGGTATATTCGAGACAAAATCGGGCAAAATTGAATTAAAAGGCATTTCTGGACGCATATTGGCAAGAACATCTTCGGGCGAAATGGATGTTGATTTTGAGGATATAAACGATACTGTCTATCTTGAAAGCCTTGCGGGAAATCTAACTGTCAATCTTCCCGATGACGCCTCTTTTACATTAAAAACAGAAACTGTGTCGGGCAACCTATCATGCGATATTCCATTTACACTAAGGGCAGGAAAGGACGACAATATTTTAGCCGATTTTTTTGATGGTGGCCCTATGATAGAGCTTAAAACCGTTTCCGGGGATTTGCTTCTTCATTAACACTATCTGAAGAGTAATATATGTAGTATAATTTAAAAAAAACAAAATATTAAAATATAAATACAAAGGAAAGTGATTCTAATGGATTACCGAAAAGAACTAAAAAACACAAAAAGAATCGTCATCAAGCTAGGAACATCAACCCTTACACATGCAAACGGAAAGCTTAATTTCGGAAGAATAGACCTTATTGCAAGAATTTTGTCAGATCTTCAAAACAAGGGACTCGAGGTAGTTTTAGTAACATCCGGAGCAATAGCGACAGGTGCCATACGCATGGGAATGAAGGAAAAGCCAACGGACCTTCCCGGGAAACAGGCTGCCGCTTCCATAGGCCAGGCTGCTCTTATGAGGATATATGAAAAGTTTTTCCAAGCCTATGATCAGGTTGTAGGCCAGGCTCTTATTACCAAATCGGTTTTGGAAGAACCGCTCACAAAAAAGAATGCCGAAAATACCTTCGACAGGCTCCTCGAATGGGGAGTTATTCCAATAGTAAACGAAAACGACACCATCGCTACCGATGAAATAGAGGCCGGCTACAAGGGACGTTTCGAATTTGGAGACAATGACACTCTTTCGGCCACGGTGGCTGCTCTAATAAAAGCCGACCTTCTTGTCTTGATGAGCGATATAGACGGTCTATTCACGGCTGATCCGAGAAATGACCCCAGCGCCAAAATAATTAGAAACGTAGAAGATATAAGTGAAGAAATAGAAGAAGCCGCAGAGGGAGCTGGAAGCGATTTCGGAACGGGAGGAATGGTCACCAAGATAAGGGCTGCACGAATATGCAAAAAAGCTGGAATAAACACCCTTATTATGAATAGCGATTCTCCTGAGCTCCTCTATGCTGTGCTTGACGGCAAAGAAATAGGAACACTCTTCCCTGCAAATGTTTAGATTAACTAATAAAAAATAATAAAACTGCGAAGATAGGCATGAAGCCTGCGAATCTTCGCAGTTTTTTATTAAGTCTAAAGCTTAAAACATTGATTTATATGATTTTCCTATCAAGCTCCACAACATCCATTCCGAAAACCCCTATGCTTTCACTCGGAGTCTTCTCATGGGCGCAAGAGGCATAGGCATCAACCTCGCCCCTGTCCTTGCGTCCGTGATGAAGCGATGCCGGTCCTCCTATGCAGCCGTTTTCGCATGCCATTGTCTCTATGAAATTTGCTTCGAGTCTACCGAGCTTAAAAAGCTTGAAGGCCTTTTCGCATTCTTTGATTCCATCAAAAACCATGGGTCTGAATTCCACCTTAGAATCAATCTCGCTTATTATTTTTCCAAGTGTTTGTGAAAGGCCTCCACTACGCGCAAAAATCCTTCCCCCTGAAGAAGCGTTATTAAGAGGGCTTTCCTCCAGATGATCCAAAGAAATTTCCGCAGCGTCGAAAAGAGCTGCAATCTCTTCAAAAGTAAGGACAAAATCAATGTCTTCGGGAAATTCCATAGCCTCGCCTTTCTTGGCTATGCAAGGACCTATGAAAACAAGCTTTGCTTTCGGATCGGTTTTTCTCAAAAGCCTAGCGGCCGCTATCATGGGAGAAACAGTTTCGGACACATGCTGTAATAGTTCGGGGTAGTGTTTCTTTACAAACAGAAGGTAGGATGGGCAGCAGGAATTTGTCATCATCCCCTTGTCACCTATTTCATTAACAAAATCATCCGCTTCCTTGCAGGCAACGAAATCCGCTCCAAGAGCTGCTTCTACGACATCATGAAAGCCAAGCTTCTTGAGAGCTGCAACAATGTTCTCTATGCTGTAGCCGTAAAACTGACTTGAAATGGCCGGCGCCACCACGGCATATATGTGATTACCGTTTTCTATGAAAGATTCTTTAAGCAGTTTTATTACATCTGTTATAAAGGATTTGTCCATTATAGCTCCAAATGGGCATTGATAGACGCATGCGCCACACAGTATGCATTTTTCATGGTCTATTATAGCCTTCTTGTTTTCATCCATGGAGATGGCGCCCACAGGGCAAGCCCTTCGGCAGGGCCTCATCATATCGGAGATGGCATTATATGGGCAGGCATTATGGCATTTGCCGCATTCTATGCATTGCTTCGCATTTATGAAGGCTTTCCCTCCTATATGGCTTATAGCTCCCACAGGGCATGCTTCCGAGCAATAATGGGCAAGGCAACCCCTACAGGCTTCCGTTACTACAAATCGGCTTATGGGACATTCATCGCAGGCGGAATCTATGACTTGAATAATATTTCCATTTGCCGCATTCCCTCCCATCGCCAAGCTAGCGCGATCCTCGATTATGGCTCGCTCCTTGTATATACAGCACCTTGTGATCGGTTCGGGACCCTTTATTATCTTTTCCGCTATGTTTTTTAGATATTCCTCACCCTTGTCTGAATATGCAGCCTTAGCCACCTCCCTTAGGACACTGTGTTTTATTAATTGCACATTATTTTCAAAGCTTCTCATTTTTTTCTCCTATAGTCCTAAGACTTCTCAACGCTTCGCGCACACGGCTATACATCTGAAGTTTTTCTATATATACTTAAATGACACTTCCTTGCCCAGCTGCCTCATGACATCGGCTAAGCGCTCAACCTCCTGCATCTTTATGCTTAGGTCGATTGGAAGATCAGGATTTTGGTGGGCGGGATTGATTGCCTTTCCCACCCAAAGTGTAAGATTCGTGCAATCTTCCATCAATAAGCCGGCCAATTTTGCTGCCCCGTTATTGTCTTTTAGTTTCAATATTTGATTGTCTTTTCCATCCAGGAATCCTTTAAGTATCTCGACTGTGCGTCTAAGGGTCAGAACACCCTCAGTAACAAGTTCAAAACCTTTTAAACTTCCTATGGGCGGAATCTCGGGACTAAGGGTGTCATAATCTACAAGAATTTCCTCTTTAAGCTCTCTGGATACTATATTGGCGGCGGTTCCCCCACAGATGACCCTCTTTCCGTCTGACTCCACCAGCTCATGGACAAGCCATCCGTCTACCCGGCAATCCTCAGGTGGTCCTGTGAATAAATTAACCGTTTCAGGCTTGCGTATTTTTATTGTAGTAACGGTCGTATCGTCTCCTGGCTTATCCATGTAGAGACAGCTACATGCCTCAACCAAGTCCTTTGAAATTAGTTTGGCGCTTTTCTTTCCGATTCTTTTGTCCAAAAACCCCTTAACCTGTGGCCACTGCCAGCCGAGGTTCATGAATCCGCCAACACCGGCATGTATAACCCCGTCCGATACGAGAACCAATGTGTCGTTTTCCTTAAGTTTGAAACTGCTTTCCTGTATGGTCTTGCCCGATATGGTCAGCTCTTTTCTAGGAAGGTCCTCATAAACTCCATTTCGGTAAAAGAAGATTGGAGGGTTATCGTATTCAGCGATGTAGACTTCCCTGTTATCCAAAATTTTAACGATGGCGAATGTGGAATATGCGAGTTGCCTGACTTGACAAACCGGAAGGGTTTTTACTATGGTGTCAACCGTTTCGTAAATATCCGCACCTTCCCTAAGCATTGTAGCGGCAATTTTGGTAGTCAGGGTAGCCAGTATGTTGGCCTTGACCCCGCTTCCAAGTCCGTCGGCCAGAACCACAATGGTAGAGTTCTCCGTTCTTACTACTTCTACTTTATCTCCACACAATTCTTCACCATATTTATTCAGGCTGTCGACCGCAACATCTGCAAAGAAACGCATCAATAAGCTCCCCCTTCCTTTTGGGAAAGCTTCTTGAGCTTCATGAGGGTTATCTTAGTTTCGGCAGTAGTTTCACCAAGTAGTGACGCTATTTCCTGAGCTACCCTCATTTGCTTGTCTATTACCTTTTGCGCCGCATCGATTGTGTTTTCCTTCATTGCGGACAGTTCCATCTGATGCTTTTCCTGGCGGGTTACATCTGTCATTATGCAAAGAACAACCTCCTGCTCTTCTATATAGAGTACGCTTTCCAAGAGCGTCAGCCCATAGTTTGCGTAGGCCATCCTATGGTTGTAAAGATTCTTTTTCGTTTCAAGAACCCTTTTGAATGTCTCCACATCAATCAAGTCTTCCATGTTTCTACCCTTCCAAACCTTCGCATCTATCTGGAAAACGGCTTCGGCTCTGGGATTTACTTCTTTAATAATAAGTTCCTTGTTTAGCATGAAAATTATGTTTGGACTATTGTCAAAGATTATGTTTTTAAGGCTTTCTGCACGAGCCCTCATGTATGGCATACACATAGAGGTCTCTGCCATTCCTTCAAAAACGGCTACAGCCTTTTCTCGACAGCTAACATAACCACAGGCTTCGCAATTGAGTTCGTCTTTTTTATCATATTTCCACATCTGTTGAAGGATTTGACTTATATCCTTTTCACTGGGCTCGGCCTTTATTACAGGGCAAGCCTTATAGGCAGCTGAAATATCTATGCTTGGTGAAAAAGTTTTTTTTGCGCACTCGTCTACCTTGCTAATTCGCTCCATGTAGTTTTGTATGCACTTCTCACGTCCATAGTAGTTGGGCGAATCTAAAGGAAGCACCGGACCCCCGATACAGCTTCCACTGCAAATACTTATCTCAACAAATGCGGAATCCGTCCCCCTTGAGCTGAGCCAATCGAGCATTTCCTTTGCTTCTTTAATTCCGTCAACATGGTGGCAATGAATCAAATCCTTCAATCCCGATGCTATCCCTCCCTTAAGGGGATATGCGGCTCCCATCTTAGTACTTAGGTTGTCGAATGGCGCGTTTTTCATATCGGCAACGCAAATCTCTCTGTCATCAAACCACTGAGATAATTCTTTGAAGGTAAGTACAGCATCTACAGCGCTGTCCTTGGCGTTTTCCGATTCTTGCTTCTTGGCTATGCATGGTCCTATAAAAACCGTAAAGGCTTCTTTCCCATAAAGAAATTTTAAGAGCTCGGCATGTGCAAGCATAGGAGATTTAAGAGGCAAAAGGTTTTTTACAAGCTCAGGATAGTATTTTTCAACAAGATTTACAGCAGCCGGGCAAGATGAAGACAGATAAAGCCCACTACCCTTGCTTTTAACAATTTCGCGGTAGCCCTGCGTAACAAGCGCCGCTCCCGAGGCGGTTTCTTCCACATACGAAAATCCAAGTTTTTTAAGTGCCGCCGAAATCTGTTCGGCTTGCTTTTCCTTGAAAACACCCGCAAAGGAAGGGGCTAGGCTTGCCACTACTTCCCTACCTTCAGAGATAGCCCTTCGTATGTTAAAGAGATCGCTCTTGACCGAGATTGCCTGCTGTGGGCAAATGGTTTGGCAGTTGCCGCAGTATATGCATTTTTCTTCCACCACCTCGGCCCTGTCGTGAAGCATTTTAATTGCTTTTGAAGGACAGGCACGCAGGCATTTATAGCAATTGTTGCACTTTTCCTTATCAATTGTAAAAAGATTCATTTCTAAGCCTCCGTTTCCCTAAGCCTTTTCATGACATGGCTTTCAAAAAATTCTTCGACTGTCTCTTTTCTGACAGAATAGATCTCGCCATCAAATTTAACCGAGACAGCCTTGGTGCATTGTCCAAGGCAAAATGCCGCCTTGATTGTTATTCTTTCTTCCAGTCCACCATCTTTCACCAAAGTCTCAATTGCCCTAATAACATCATACGAACCTTTGAGGTGGCAGGCGCTTCCCACACATATGCTGATTTCCATGGTTTCTCCTTTTGTTATATTTTTCACAATCTCTTTCAAAAAATGTACCTTCAACCTGAGACTGTGCATAGTCAAAGGCTGAAGATAAAAAAACTGTTACGAGGAGTTGCGTGAAAAAGATTATCATTTAGCTTGTATACAATATACTATATCCAAAATATCATAGCAAGTCTTTTTTTAAATATTATTTAATTATTTATTAATTTTTTTAATACCCGATTGTTTTTGATTTAAAAAGACATCCCTCTTGAAAATCTATCCAAGAGGAATGTCTTAAATTTAATCATTTATCATTTTTCTTCCCTGTCGCTCATTATTTCCTTTAGTGATGCGGCAAGGCCTGCAAGACTTTGTATTTCGGATGGAATTATTAGCTTGGTAGCCTTTCCGTCCGCAACTTTTGCCAAGGCTTCAAGGCTCTTTAAAGATATTACCATGTTGTCAGGCTCTGCGGCTTTTAGCATTTTAAGACCTTCCGCTGTAGCGTTTTGAACCTTGAGTATTGCCTCTGCTTCTCCTTCAGCCTCGCGGATTGCCGCTTCTTTCTTGGCTTCGGCATTCAGTATTGCCGACTCCTTGTTTCCTTCAGCAATAAGTATAACTGACCGTTTTTCTCCCTCAGCCCTAAGTATGGATTCCCTTCGACCTCGTTCAGCCTTCATCTGGCGCTCCATGGCGTCTTGTATCTCGGCAGGAGGCATAATGTTTTTAAGCTCAACACGGTTGACCTTAATGCCCCATGGATCCGTAGCCTCGTCGAGTATGCTGCGCATTTTTGTATTTATCGTATCTCTCGAGGTAAGCGTTTGATCTAATTCAAGATCCCCTATAATGTTACGCAGGGTCGTAGCCGTAAGATTTTCAATAGCGCTCATGGGGTTCTCGACGCCGTATGCATATGCCTTTGGATCTGTAATTTGATAGTATACAACCGTATCTATCTGCATGGTTACATTGTCCTTAGTTATGACAGGCTGCGGCGGAAAATCTATCACATGCTCCTTTAGTGAAACCTTTTTGGCTATGCGATCTAAAAGCGGCAACTTAAAGTGAAGACCTACCTCCCATGTTCCGCTATAGCCTCCGAGACGTTCTATTACATATGCCTTCGCCTGAGGAACTATTCGAATGTTTGGCACTATAAGGGCTAGAGCCAATAGAATAAGTACAACTGTTACAATAAATTCACCCATTTTATCTTCCTCCTTATTTGTTTTTCGGTCTTACGATGACCTTTACACCTTCTACTTGGGCAACTATGACCTCGCTCTTTTCTTCGATTATGCTTCCGTCCTCAGAAACGGCAGTCCATATCTGCCCCTTTATTTTTACCTGCCCTGTTTCATGTGGAAGAATTTTTTTCTTTACGATACCTTTTTTTCCGATTATCTCGGACACATTTGTCTTCTGTGCCCCTATCTTTAAATATTTTTTGGCAATGGGCCTTGTAAAATATAGCAATACGATTGAAACTACAAAGAATACCGCCGTCTGCAAATAAAAATTAAATCCCATCGCAGATGCCCCTATTGCTGCGACCGCTCCCACGGCAAACCATATTGTTGTCAGCCCAAATGTTATCGCCTCAATCACGGCAAATAATGCCGCCGCTCCAATCCAAAACCATATGTCCGTTATAAATCCAAAAATGGCTCTCGCCTCCCTTTAAGTCTTTTATCTAGATACCCTTTTAATTGTAAATATACCTATTAAGTACTTATTTGCTTCTCTATTTTTCTCCAATGATAAATGTAAAAGGGTATACCTATTATGAATATCGACATGCTGTGAAAAAGAGATCTGAGATCGTAGACCCTATCTCTTTCCTTTTGCATTTCAATATCTTCGCTTCTCATGTCCTTGTACTCCTCGAAGGTCATGTCGGCAAACACACCCTTCTCGCTCAGATTCTCGAAGTTTTTAAGCATATCCTCTTTTGATTCAACATATGGAGGCACCTCGTAGGCAAGGTCTATCAAATTGTTAACTGTGGATACAGCTCCAATAAGTATCATTATTACAGTTACGAAGCACACAAGATACAGATAGAGGTTTCTGAGTGTCCAATTCGGTTTAATAGCCATTTTAAGATCTCCTTATATGAATTGTTTTCTTTCTCGGAAAGCATATCATAGAAATAACTTTAAATATTTACGGAATGGTTTCAAATTAGGTGATTTTTATAATATAATGTAAGTAAATTCTTATCATGCCAATTTGGGGGGAATGGGAGCTAGCCACAATGGATAAAAATAGACACTTGTGCACTGAATACATAATAATAAGCGTTTTTCTCGTCGCATCTTCGGCAACAATACTTTTCTTGCCCAGATTTGTGCAATTTAAGCATGCAGTCTACGCCCAATTCGGGCTTTTTTCCGCGGCAATTCTTGTAGCCGCCCTTTTTTCCTATTCATACACAAGGCAACTTCTAGAGCGCGAAAACAAGAAATTGTACAAAGCGGAAAAAGCCAATGAAAAATTGATTAGCGATGCGCAGGTTCAGGATCGCATAATAGCTCTTACCCACGAGCTGATGGACATTCAAAGTACCAAGAACGCCTTCAACAAAATTCTTGAATATGCAATAAGCTCAATAGACCATGCGGTAGCAGGCAGCATAATGCTAACCGACGAAAACAACAAGCTAAACTTCGCTGCTTCCAAGGGCTACAACCACGAAGCCCTGCTTGAAATATGTCTAGATATAAAGGAAACCTTCCTTTGGCACAAGACAAACGGAAACATAACAGGCCCCGTAATAATAAACAACGCCAAGGCCTTCAGCAAGGCCATAATTAAAAGCGAAAGTTTCGAAGCTTTTGAAAAAGGCAACTCGCTCTGCTCCGAAAGCACGCTTAGTTCCCCTATATTTATAGACGGAAAGCTATATGGAATGATAAACGTAGACAGCACCCACAAAGATGCATTCGGAGAAGGGGCTCTCCGCTTGATGAAATATTTCACGTGCCAGGCAGAATTTGCAATAAAGAACCGAGAAAGGATAGAGCACGTATATCACCTTTCCCGTTACGACAGCCTGACCAACATATACAACCGCCGCTACTTCAAGGATCTTTTGGAATTGGATATTAAAAAGTCATTGCGCTACGATATTTCTTTTCTGCTTGTATTGTTTGACCTTAACGGTCTCAAACACATAAACGACACCTACGGTCATCTTGCCGGCGACAAATGCCTTTCATACTTCGCAATGGAGTTAAAAACCCTTGTCCGGAAGCAGGACATTCTGGCTCGTTACGGAGGAGACGAATTCATCGCTTCTTTCTATAAGTGCGATTGGAAGGATTTAACCTTGCGTATAGAGGAGTTTAGAAATCACTTCAATGACAACCCATTAATTTATAACGATATTGAGATTCCTGTTTCCTTCAGTTATGGGATTGCGGAATTCCCCTCAGATGGAGAAAATTATCATGAATTGGTACATAAGGCGGATTCCCTTATGTATGAGGCAAAACGGCAATTCAAGCAACTTTGCTTTCTGAGCGAAGATATCGATTTGCCAAGATAGAAACAATTCCTATTGCAATGAACAGCCAAGCTATTGAGAATTTATCGGCCAAAAGTCCGAAAAGTGGAGCCAAAACTATAATGAAAACAGCTTTTAATTGACTGTCGACTGAAAGAGCAGTAGCTCTTTCAGTTTTTTTCATGTAATCCCCTGAAACGTCCACAAAGAGAGGACGCCTGGCATCCTTTAATATGTAAAGAATGAAGAACACTGCAATGGCAAGAAATCTTTGCTGTGTCCATACTGCAAGCGCAACAAGAAAAGCTCCAATTCCCATCAGGTCGAAAAAAACATCCATAAGGCGCTTCGAATCAGCCAATCGGTTGAGGCGGTATACATTTCTTGATGCAATCGCACTGAAAATATAAAAAAAGCCATATGTTGCTCCAAGATAAATCTTTAAGGTATCGTCAAGGCCCATTCTCGACATGTCCGAAACTATTCCTCCCAATAGAATAAGCTCAAGGATAGGCTGTATATAGTCCTTAAGCGACTTGAATATCCCATCATAAAGCGATGAGCTCAAAAGTACCTTTAAAAGAGGCTTGTTTCCTGCTATGCTTTTAATTTTGTCAAAGCCGCTTGCAAAGAAGGCCGAAAAACCTGGCGCCGCCTCCCTCTTTCCGTCAAGGTAGGCGGGATATGTTCCTATAAGAATGAAATCCAGTACATATGGCAAAACGCTAAGTAAAAATATCCAATTCATTGCCGGTACATTCAATATGAAAATAATTGACAAAAGAGCAGATAGAGCCGAACCCAAAAGTGAAAATGACCTTGTCATTCCATAGACATAGGTCTTATGCTCAAACCAGCCCATGCGCTCAAGGTAGAAATATATCATTGCCTTGTGTGTTCCTGAACGGAAAGCCTCCCCAAGGCCGAAGAATAGCATTGCAAGACTTAAAACCGCAAATCCCCTTCCAATGAAAAACAGTCCAAATGAAATTATATAAAATATAAAGCAAGCCATTAGCTCCTTCTTTTTTCCGTAGGCATCGGCAATTATTCCAGAAGGAATCTCAAAGACATAGGTTACCGCCTCTCGCAAAGCGTAGAGTATTCCTATGGAAAAAAGGCTCAAGTCAAGAGACAATAGATATATGACTAAATACGGTTCGAAGAATCTAAGGTTTTTAAGAAAGCCATACAGACTGAATTTCCATATCATTTTGTCTTTTTTTATAGTTTTTTTTGTTTCGGAATCTATTGAGTTCATGGGCGGTCCTTTCAGGCTATGCCTTCCATCTTTTTATTGATTGTCGAGGGGCAGATTTATAATGATCCTCGTCCATTTATTCTTTTCGCTTTCCGCGTGTATTTTCCCTCCATGGGCCTCGACAATCGCTTTTGCAACCGAAAGTCCAATTCCGTAGCCCCCAGTCTCGCGGCTCCTTGAATCATCGGATCTATAAAGGTAATCGAATACTTTCTCAAGTTCATCTTCCTCTATTCCTAAACCCTCGTCAAGAATTTCAATTACAAGCTCTTCATCGTGCTCTAAAATGCTAGTCTTGATAATTGTTCCTTCATATGCATATTTAATCGAATTGCCGTAAAGATTATGCATAACTTGTTTGTATCTCTGCCTGTCTAGACGTAGCAGTATAGGATCCTCTATATTCAATTCGGAACCCAAATGTTTTTTTTCAAAAGACGGTCCGACTACCTCGAGGACTTTGCGTGTTTCATCTCCAATGTTTACCACTTCGAGCTTTAATCCCATTTCCTCCGTTCTAAGCCTGTTTATGTCTTCAATTCCCGCAACAAGAAATCCCAAGCGTTCCGTTTCTTCGTATAGGCTCTCCATTAGCGTATCGTCTGCTTTAATAAAGCCGTCTATAACTGCCTGTATCTGGGCTTGGAGATTGGCAATCGGGGTTCGTATCTCATGCGCCATGTCCGCTGCCATGCGTCGACGTATTTTTTCCTGACAGAGCAAGGTTTCCTTTAGCCTTTCAACGGCTCGAACCAATTGGTCTATCTCCAATATTTTTGATTCAGGAAGTTTTTTTAGATCATGCGAACCGCCTGCCAATTCTTTTGCCATTTCGGTTGTCTGTATTACTGGTCTTGCTATTTGCCTCGAAAGCTTCCGACTCAAAAGCGCTCCGATTATTAGCGCAATAAGAACCGAAAATCCTCCAAGCCTCAAGATGGCGGATTTAAAGGTGCTAGCCGCTGCCGACATATTTGAGTGTCCAAAATATCCAATAACCAGCGTCCCGACTGTCGATCCGTCCACTGTCAAAAGATAGCTTTCCTCGTTATATTGCTCTTCTATTAATGACCTTCGCATCATCCCCTGCATATGATCTCTCATCTCATTCAAACCATCCACGCTATAGATCTTTTTCCCTTCACTACTTAGAATTTCTACGTAATAGCCCTCTATTAAAGCGTATCTTTCAACCCCGCTTCCTTCTATATAGATACGATTATCTGTATATACCATGGCCTGATCGACTAATTCTTTTATGCTTTCGATTCTTTTTTCGTGCTCCTCTTCTAGAAAGTTGTCAAATTGACGGCCTACACTAAAAACTGTAATCGCAGCCGAAAGGGTAAGCGAAAGAACAACTACCACCATGAAATATATCATAAGCTTTCTTGAAAGTTTCATTCTTCAGCCTCCATAGCGACCTTATATCCGATACCAAAAACGGTCCTTACGATTTGCGGCGAGGATGGGTCTTTTTCTATCTTTTTCCTCAGGTTCTTAATGTGAGCATCAACAGTCCTATCATATCCCTCATAATCGAACCCGAAAACCGACTCAAGTAGCTGCTCTCTCGTAAATATTCGGTCGGGATGAGCAGCCATCACATAGAGTAAATCAAACTCCTTCGGAGTAAGCGACCTTTCCCTGCCTCGTATTCGAACACTTCTTGAATTTTCATCTATTTCAAGTCCCGCCCATGAAATTATTAGCTTGGCATCGCGCTTTTCAGGATATGCTCTCCTCAAAACGGCTCGTATTCTCTCCATAAGTTCTCTTGGATTAAATGGTTTTGTAACATAATCGTCCGCTCCCAGCTTGAATCCGCCTATCTTCGATTCCACTGCCGATTTAGCCGTAAGCATGATTATTGGGACCCCTGAATTTTTTCGAATTTCCTCGGCAACCGTTTCTCCGCTCATTCCAGGCAGCATCAGGTCAAGTAGCAACAAATCGAAATTTTTGCTATTAAACAGCCTCATTCCTTCTAGTCCTCCGCTTGCCCCTGTGAAAACATAACCTTCCGCTTCCACATAAGCCTTTACAACCTCAAGAAGTTTGGGTTCGTCTTCTATCATGAGTATATTAAAGGTTTTTTCATTCTTCATCGCCAATCTCCCCTTTTACATGTCTCTATCATTATACCCCTATAGACTCTTTATATCATTAAAAAAGGGGTGCCGATATCTTCGGCATCCCTCCTACAATTTATTTCTTTAGCAATTTCTTCTTTTTCAAATATTCTTCGTCTGAAATTTCTCCCAAGGCAAATTTCTCATCTAGCAAATCCAGCGCCTTGCTCGAATTAACAGCACCTGCCGAGGCAGTCGACTTCTTTACAAGCCAGTAAACAAGTAGTCCAATAAGCACTATTCCCAAAATCATCATCAAACCACCTCCATAAAAATGATGTGGATAATATCCAATATATCTCATCATGAAAATCCCCTCCTTTTGTCTATATAATAGGCTACACATATGAAGATATTGTGAAGATTGAACCTCTCATGACTGAAGTCACGAGATTCTTAGGAACAAAGCATACATAAAAAAATTATATAAATAGATTGACAAAATAAAATCACGTTATATAATCATATTAGGATATTCTAATATGATTATAAGGCAGGTGTTTAAATGACAGATACTTATTTCAACAAATCCGCCGGCATCTTTAAGGCATTGGCCCACCCGACACGGCTTAGAATTTTGCATATCCTTGAAAAAGAAGAATTGTGCGTTTGCACTATCTACGAAGCCCTTGATTTAGAGCAGTCCAATGTCTCTCAACATCTCAAGGTACTTAGGGACAATGATATTCTCAAAACACGTCGAGATGGGCCAAAGATAATGTACCGAATAAGCCGGCCTGAAATCATTTTTATTTTAAAAGAATCGGAAAACTTTATTAGGGGAAGTCTTGAAGATACCTTAGAGGAATTGAAAGGAGAAGGCTAATTTGTTAGAAAGATTTTCGCATTACATCGTGGAAAATCTATTTAAACTTGATTTATCCACTCGTATTGGAGATAGTGTAAACTTTTTCATTTACGACACACTTAAAATAATTTTACTGCTTACTGTTATGATTTTCACCATTTCATTTGTTAGAAGCTACTTCCCACCGGAAAAAGTGAAAACCATACTTTCGAAATTCAATGGATTTATTGCCCATTTCATGGCATCGATTTTGGGTGTTCTCTCCCCCTTCTGATCGTGCTCAACAGTCCCTATTTTTATTGGGTTTGTGGAATCGGGTATTCCACTGGGCGTCACCTTCACTTTTTTGGTTACATCACCTATCGTCAATGAGATAGCTCTAGGATTTTTATTTATTAGCTTTGGGCCCAAAATAGCACTGCTTTATACCGGGGCCGGCATGGCAATAGGAATTGTAGCAGGTATGGTTATAGAAAAACTGCATCTTGAGCATCTGGTAATGGAGTATGTGTATCAGATACATTCAAAAAAAGCCGCGGCTCAAGAAATAACATTTAAATCAAGAATTGCTTTCGCTGCAGATGCAGTAAAAGACATTGTTAAAAGGGTATGGTTATATATTTTGATTGGAATCGGCCTTGGCGCTATGATTCACGGATACGCTCCCCAAGAATTTTTGGTTCGCTATGCTGGACCGAACAATCCCTTCGCGGTTTTCCTTAGCGTAGTCCTTGGAATACCTCTATATTCAAATGCCGTAGGAACAATTCCTATAGTAGAGGCTCTTATTAACAAGGGTGTCGGAGTAGGAACGGCACTTGCATTCATGATGTCTGTTGTTGCGCTTTCGCTTCCGGAGATGATTCTCCTTAAGCAGGTAATAAAACCTAAGCTGATAGCAATATTTGTTGGAATAACGGGTACGGCAATAATAATGGTTGGCTATTTATTCAATTGGATTTTGTA
>CAZTZB010000028.1:18694-20803 GCA_964617505.1 uncultured Peptostreptococcaceae bacterium
GAAAGTAGAAAGAAAAAGATAAGAATAAAGATAAAAGATAAAAGATAAAAATTATAAAAGTAAAAAATCAAAGCAAAATCGGATATCTAAAGTTTGATCTCTATAAAAATGGGAAACGACAAACTCAAGACGGTTCATAAAATCTATTGGCTTCTTGTTGTTTTCGTGTCTTTCGATTTTATGTTTCTAATCTTTTCCTTGCAACTTTCCACTTTAAACTTGCTACTAAAAAAAGGGAGGATTTATATATGATTGTCAAGGTATTGGGAAGCGGTTGCAAAAACTGCGCAAAGCTTTATGAAAATGTTGAGGAAGCCGCTAAAAACAAGGGAGTTTCCATAACGATAGAAAAGGTAACTGACTACAGGGATATCGTAGGCTATGGGGTAATGAAGACACCCGCTCTGGTTATTGATGAGGAAGTTAAGGTTTCTGGGAGGATAGCTAAGGTATCTGAAATCGAATCCCTCTTATAAACTGACGAGAATGCTCAATTTCTGCGTTACTTGGCGAAAAATATTTCGGTCACGTATTAAAAATACGCTCCACTCAATGTTTTCCACCAGCGCCTTGAACTGAAACATTCTCATCCGTCTAATTGAAAAGTTAAAATAAGTTTTTGATTTTCATACAATCTATTGAATCATTTTGATAACACCTTAAACTGGCGGCTTCTCGCCAGTTTTTTTATGTCTTGAATATTCAATCTCTGCGTTATCTAAAAAAAATAATTGAGTTATTTATTTTAAATACGCTTCACTTAGAATCTGTTCAATATATTTTCCAATCAGGCGCAGGATTTGCTTTTTCGCTATGTCTTACGCCTGATTATCATAACGCTTTATCTTGCGATAAAACCTAAAATCCGCAAACTCGCTTCGCCTCGGGCCAAGGCCAAAGCGGATTTCTTGCGTTTTTATCTTATCCAAAGCTGTAATAATTAAGACTCAGACAATGCTTCATAACCAAGCCCCTCCGCCACATTTAAGCTTTTACCTTTTTCCCTTAATTTTTTTCTTTCCAACTGACCAACTGACCAAATTTCTACTTTCTTTTGTCTTTACGCTTTTCCTTTCTGCGTTTCACGTTCCACTTTCTACTTTCTACTTTTTATGTTTATGCGTATATTGTTTATTTTTTGGTATATATAGAACATATCCTGAAAAAGGAATTTAAATGGAGGTGTTTTTATGAGCAAAGCCTATACAATAGCAATACAGCCCGGCATGAATGAGGTTGCAGAATTTCTCGCCGGCCAAGGACATAAAATCTGCAAGGACGGTACCTGCGGAATCAACCCAGATATAACTCTCATCAGCGGCGTCAACATGGAATGGGAACAAATGAATGCACATGAATGTCGAATTATTGACGATGACAACAACAAAAAAATGTTACTTGTAAATATCACGGGTTTAAGCAATGAAGAAATTCTCGAAAAAATAAACACCAATTATTGTTTTTAGTTTTTCTCCTTTTTAAAAAAGACTGTGTATACAGTCTTTTTTTTATAACTCATAATGTCTGCCAGGCGGCGTTTCTGCTATAATGTTCTTGAGGTGATTTTTTGAAAACTGTAAACATTTACACGGACGGAGCCTGCTCCGGAAATCAGAATAGCGAAAATTTGGGAGGATGGGGCGCAGTTTTAGAATATGGTCCCCACTCGAAGAGTATTTTCGGCGGCGAAAAAAATACTACCAACAACCGTATGGAAATGACGGCTCTCATTGAAGCCTTAGCTTCCCTCACGGAAAAGGATTTGGTCCTCAACATATTCTCCGACAGCGCCTATCTTATTGATTGCTTCAAAAAGAAATGGTATTTAAATTGGAAGAGAAATGGCTGGCAAACAAGCGGTAAAAAGCCTGTGGAAAATAAAGATTTATGGCTTCGCCTTTTGAGTCAGGTAGAGAAATACCCTTTCATACGATTTCACCGCATAAAAGGGCATTTAAGTCCCAATAAAAAAGAACAATTGGACACGTGGTATGAAAAATTCAAATTATGGAACGGAAACGATTTTTCATACGAAACTTATCTCCATGTGGTAGATATGAACAATGAGGCCGATGCTTTGGCCAACAAGGGTGTGGATAGTCTTTCGGA
>CAZTZB010000029.1:0-20463 GCA_964617505.1 uncultured Peptostreptococcaceae bacterium
AAGTAGTAAGTAGTAAGTAGTAAGTAGTAAGTAGTAAGTAGTAAGTAGTAAGTAGAAATACAAAAGCAAAAAAACGCACAAAATTTTATTTTTAAAGCTTTTTCTGATGCCCGATATCTGCTATCTTATCTTACTGGTTTTTATCATTTCTTTTACTTGCCCCGCTATATTGTCAGGAGTAAATCCGAATTTCTCCATTAGCACAGAGGCCGGAGCAGACGCTCCAAAGCTTTCCATTGCAAGGATTTTTCCTTCTTTTCCTGTATATCTGTGCCATCCCATAGGACTACCCATTTCAACTGCCATAATCGGTACATCTTTCGTGAAAACGCTTTCCCTATAGCTTTTCGTCTGTTCATCAAATATTTCCCAGGAAATAAAGCTTACAACTCTTACATCGATGCCTTCCTTCTTCAGAGTACTTGCTGCCTCAAGAATCAGCGACACTTCAGAACCGCTGGCCGTCAATATTGCATCCGGTACATCTTTTTCCTCTTTCTTCAATATATAAGCCCCCATGTATGCAGACTTACCGACTCCCTCAAGAAGTGGCAGATTCTGCCTAGAAAGAATTATTGCCGATGGACCTTCTTTGTATTCAAGTGCCTGAATCCAAGCTATTACTGTTTCCTTTGCATCAGCCGGCCTGAAAACCTTGAGGCCCGGAATGCATCGCATTGAAGCAAGGTGCTCTATTGGTTGATGTGTAGGTCCGTCCTCTCCAACTCCTATGCTGTCATGAGTGTAGACATATATTACAGGTTGCTTCATTAGTGCAGAAAGTCTGACGGCAGGCTTCATGTAATCAAAGAATACCATGAAGGTAGACCCGAAAACCCTTAACCCTCCATGTAGTGACATTCCGTTTAATATGCCGCCCATTGCGTGCTCTCTTATGCCAAAATTAATATTTGCACCTTCTGGAGAATCTTTTTGAAAATCACCTTTTCCTATAAGTCTTGTTTTAGTCGAAGCATTTAGGTCCGCAGAGCCTCCCATAAAATTTTCTATGTGCTCAGAAAGCAGGTTAAGCGTTCTACCACCGCTTGAGCGGGTTGCTTCGGAATTTTTTTCGAAGGTCCAGAGGCCCTTGTCTTTTTTTGCGCTTTCAGGAAGGCTCTTGTCATGCCAGACCTTCCATTTTTCAGCTTTTTCGGGATATTTTTTTTCATATTCATCAAAGAGATTGTACCATTCATCTCTTTCTTTTTCTTTTTCTGCCCTAAGAATACGCATGTTTTTCTCTACATCCTCAGGAACTGTAAATGCAGGATAATCCCAACCCTCGGACTTGCGCATTGCGGAAAGCTCTTCCTCTCCAAGAGGCGAACCGTGGACTCCGGATGTTCCCGCCTTGTTGGGGCTTCCATATCCTATAAGGGTTCTTGCCATAATAATTGATGGCCGCTCTGTTTCATTTTTAGCGGAATCTATTGCCTCGGCTATTGCCTCTGTATCATTTCCGTCTAAAACCTTTAAAACCTGCCATCCGTAGGCTTCGAATCTCTTGCCTGTATCCTCTGTAAATGTTATGTCGGTTTTTCCGTCGATTGTGATGCAGTTGTCATCGTATATTGCTATGAGCTTTCCTAGTCCGAGGTGTCCCGCAAGCGAAGCCGCTTCGGCGGTTACGCCCTCCATTAGGTCTCCGTCTCCTAGCAAAACATAACTAAAATGATCAACAGGTTTCATATCCCCTATATTAAATTCCGCTGCAAGCCTTTTCTCGGCTATGGCCATTCCAACAGCGTTTGTGAATCCCTGTCCCAAAGGTCCAGTGGTGGTTTCAACACCCGGCGTATGTCCGTATTCGGGATGTCCCGGAGTCTTGCTTCCCCACTGCCTAAAATTCTTTAAATCATCCATTGTCAGTTCATATCCAAAAAGATGCAAAAGCGTGTAAAGAAGCATAGATCCGTGGCCGGCAGACAAGACGAAACGGTCCCTGTTAGGCCAGGCCGGATCCTTCCCTGAGCCCTTTAGGAAACGGCTCCACAATGTATATGCCGCAGCTGCAGCTCCCATAGGCAAGCCCGGGTGTCCCGAATTAGCCTTTTGAACTCCCTCTGCTGATATGAATCTTATGGTCTTAATCGTTTTTTCTTCCAAATTATTCATTTATTCCCTCCGTATTCATTACGATTTTCGGTTTTGTCCTTTTATATTATAACAGAAAAGACTCTTTTTATCGTTGATTTGAAGGCCTTTATATGCTTATTTCAAAGTTTTTTGGAAAATATGCATAGAAGCATTTGAACAAAAACCCATCCATTACAATTATGTTTAATTTCCACGATAAATCCATATTTGTGATACACTCATATTGAATAGATTTTTATAACCAGGGAGGAAAATACTATGAAAAAACCCGTCGTTTTAATGATACTAGATGGATACGGATTAAATAGTAATTCATATGGAAATGCAATTATGAAGGCCAATAAACCCAACATGGACAGGCTGTCTGAAGAGTGGCCTACATCTAAGCTTCAGGCTAGCGGTCCCTATGTAGGGCTTCCCGACGGACAGATGGGCAACTCCGAGGTGGGGCACCTAAACATCGGAGCAGGAAGAATAGTATATCAAGAGCTTACACGCATAACCGAAGAAATAGAAAACGGTAAATTCTATAGCAATTTCGCGTTTATGCAATCTGTTTCAAATGCAATGAAGCATGACAGTGCGCTTCACTTATGGGGTCTATTATCAGACGGTGGCGTCCACAGCCACATCGATCATCTATATGCGCTTTTAAAATTAGCGCGAAATGCTGGTTTAAAGAAGGTCTATGTTCACGCCTTTCTCGATGGTCGCGACACATCCCCCAAGGCAGGCAAGGGTTTCATAAAGGCACTCGAGGAGCGCATGGAACGACTCGGAATAGGGGAAATAGCAACTATTTCAGGCCGCTATTACGCCATGGACCGGGACAAGAGATGGGACCGCATACAATTGGCATATGACGCGATGGCAAACGGCCATGGAGAAGAATCCGAAAGCGCCTTAAAAGCACTCGAGAGAGCGTATAAGCGAGGAGAAACAGACGAGTTTGTAAAACCATCTGTAATAGTAAAGGACGGTTCGCCCATTGCAACTGTAAATGAAAACGATTCCGTCATCATGTTCAATTTTAGACCTGACAGGGCAAGGCAGATAACCCGTGTATTTACAGACAAAAACACAAGCTCATGCAAACGCGAAAGGGGATTACTCCCTCTGCACTATGTTTGCCTTACCCAATACGACCAGACAATGCCAAATGTTAGTGTGGCTTACCAGCCACAATCGCTTTTAAACACGCTTGGCGAATATATTTCAATAAAAGGCATGAAACAGCTTCGAATAGCTGAAACCGAAAAATATGCCCATGTAACATTCTTCTTCAATGGTGGAAGAGAGGAACCCTTCCCCGGAGAAAAAAGGATTATGGTGAAATCTCCCAAGGTTGCCACCTATGATTTAAAACCGGAAATGAGCGCAAGAGAAGTATGCGACAAACTCATTTCTGAAATAAAAACCGAATCCCACGATTTCATATTGGTAAATTTCGCAAATTCGGACATGGTAGGCCACACGGGTGTTTTTGATGCAGCAGTAAAAGCTGTTGAAACACTTGACGAGTGCGTCGGAAAGGTATCTGCCGCAGTGCTTGAAAAAGGCGGTTTTCTATTCATAACTGCCGATCACGGCAACGCAGACGAAATGCTCTATGAAAATGGAAGCCCTATGACCACACACTCTCTAAACCCCGTTCCGGTAGTATTGCTGGGAGCAGGAAAAGATATTAATCTCCGAGAAGGCAAGCTGGCAGACATAGCGCCTACCCTTCTTGAGATAATGGGATTAAAGAAGCCCCGCGAAATGGATGGAGTATCACTTATAAAAAAATAAGCCTTATCCGGCGGACAATAATTAAAACCGTCCGCCGGATAAGACTAAATACGTTCCTATCAAATTTGAAAAGAACAGAATCGGCATTCCTATTCTAAATATTTTTTTTTGGGTCTTATGGCGAAATACCACCATTGCCGACAATACTCCTCCCGCTCCACCAAAAAATCCGCCTATAAGCAAGATTTTCTCACTTACGCGAAATTTATTTTTTATAGCTCGCCTCTTGTCTATTCCTACAAGAGCAAACATAATAAAATTCAGCAGAATCAAGGCTTCAGCAATCCCCTCTTTATCAAGCATCGGAGCAACTAACCGTTACGCAGGGAATATACTCCCTGTCCGTTACCGAAACATGCTCAATTATCCAATCAATAAGAAAATTCATCATTTCCATAGCTAAAAACAAATCTCCTCTTCTTTTCTTTGTTCGGATTTTATATGCTATAGCCTTCTCTTTAAATTTAGAATGAATTATTTTGTGTTCGTTAAGACCAGCATACGAGCATTTTCCCATCATCTTTTCCTCTGTTTCAAAATGAATCTCCGCGTATGAAAGAAGCTCCTCAGTTATTTCTTCAATCCTTAGGTATAAATCTTTACCGTCTCCACTTTTTGCCTCAGACAATCTTTCTATTATCGCAAAAAGATTTTTATGCTGCCTGTCTATTTCATCAATACCCGTTTCAAATTTTTTGTTCCATGAAATTAGCATCTGTCTATTCTCCCCCCACCAAATTACACTCCAAAAGAATTCTCATCAATCTCCTCGTAATGCGAAACATCGCCAAATTTTAAAATTTCATATCCTTCTTCGTTAAACCTGATATGGCTAACACTCGTTGGCTGAATGATTGGCTCATCCCATATTTGATTAATCGTAAGGTTCAAGAAATGCCCCATCAAAAGCTTCAGTACGGCTCCGTGTATAACAAGTGCTACCTTTTTGCCTTTGTTGTTCTCGAGGATATTTGAAACCGCATCCACCACGCGCTCTTTTGCTTCAATGAATGTTTCCCCACCAATAGGTTTGAAGGCTTCAGGAGTAAACCTAAAAGCATTAAAAAATTCAGGGTCTTCTTCCTTTAGCTGCAGGAATTTGCGGCCTTCCCATTCTCCAAAATTTATTTCCTTCAGTTCGTCAAGACGTATTATGTCTATTTTTCTATCGCCTCTTAGTATCTTTGCCGTATTGTAAGCCCTATCGAGTGTGCTTGTGTAGATTATGTCTATTTGGCAGTCTTCATAAGCATCAAAAAGCCACCTGGCTTGTCTTAGCCCCAACTCAGTCAATGGCGAATCCAGATTGCCTTGAATCCTGTTTTCCAGATTCCACTTAGTTTGACCATGCCTTATTAAGTATAAATCAGTCATTTGAATCATTCCCTTTCCCAAGATATCCCTTGACAGTATCTATTTTTTCATCGTTTTCAAAAAACGCGCAACACCCAAATTCTCCATATTAGCTATAGCCTCATGAGTCTTAATCCTCTGCCCGCTTCTAAAGTTTTCGAGGAATGTATATGGAGCTTCATGCACAAAGGTTGTCTCATACCTACAATCTCCATCACTCCATACCAAATTGCCATTAAGTGTCGTCTTAAGCTTGGAAGCGGCTATAAAGCTATCCCACATTGCCTCTTTCCCGCTAAAGAATATCTCCCCTGCTTCATTCGTAAAAACAATTCCGAGCTTAGTATCGACAACAATGTGGTTTTGTACTTTACGAACAGATTCGGACAATATCCATTCCAAAACAGGCTGTGTATTTGCTATGGCCAGGGACTCAAGCTCCCTGTCGTTAAGATTTTGCCACTTTATATCGGTTAGAGCATAGTAATCCTTCATATCTTCCTCTGGCTCCTCTCCCAAGACTGCAGTTCCATCTAAGGGAATGGCAATAAATGTTACAGCCCGCTTGTATACAGGACTATTCTCAAACTCTCTTTTAAATTTGATTGGAATCAAACGAACCGTAAGCCCAGTTTCCTCAAAGGCTTCTCTATGCGCCGTTTCCTCATGTGTTTCACCAGGCTCCATTCCTCCACCCGGAAGACCCCATACAAGCAAACCTTTCTTCTTAATATGGTGCTGAAGCATTATATATCGCCCGTTTTCAATTATAAACAGCTGCACCCTAGTATCTCTTTTGGGCAACATGATGTTTCTATCTCTTGCCTACACGGTTTACATTTATAAAAGCCAAAAGTGCAAATGCCAATGCAAATCCTGACCCAATGTATCCTATGTAGGGATTAATATTGCTACCCAATCGTCCCAAAATGCTTGACACAACTGCCAGCACAATCAATCCGATTATATTTTGCTTCTGTTTTTTATTCATTGTATTTCCTCCCGTATTACGAATCTTTCCTCTTATTATACACCATAGTACGCAATTTGATTAGCCCAAGCGTCATATGCGTTGCGGGTTGGGTATTTGTGGGTATATAATTAAATAATCGAATCAACAAAAGGAGATTTTGATGAAAACATTCACAATAATTTTTGGCGGCACACAGGGAGAAGGCATGGTCAGCGCAGGAGCCATACTTTCAAAAGCCCTATCAAGAAGCGGATATTATACCTATACCCACCGTACTTTCGCATCTCGAATAAAAGGAGGGCATACACGTTCAAGAATAGAAATTACACCATTTAGGAACGCAGCAGCAAGCACTTTGGCAAACCTTATAGTAGCATTCGACGAAAAAACATCGGAAGTAGATTTCGACCTTTCTCCCGAAGGATGTCTGCATATTATTGACAATAAGATAGCAAAATCATCCCAAAATCAAAACGAAGAAACAGATAGATTTTATCTACCCTTTACCGAAACCGCCGAAAAAATCGGCAACAAACTCTCAACGTCAACTGTGGCTTTGGGTCTTATATGTAAAATGCTTGCACTAAATGAAAGTCTCTTCAAGGAGATTCTAACAGAAAAATATAAAAAAAAGGGTAAAGCCGTGGTCAAGCAAAACTTAGATGCCTTTGAAGAAGGTCTTTCAATGGCAAATCTTCCGTGCTTTAATAAATATGAACATTTTAAGTTAGATATAGTCCCCGCTACTCGCCGGCCAGTTATGACGGGCAATTACGCGCTAGCTTTAGGGGCTCTGGCAGGAGGATGCAGATTTGTTTCCGCCTATCCCATCACGCCCGCATCTGAAATAATGGAATATCTTTCTGCAAAACTGCCAGCGTTAGGTGGCCTAATGCTACAAACCGAGGATGAAATAGCAGCCATTACCATGGCCATAGGAGCTTCATACGGAGGAGTGCGCAGCATGACTAGCACCTCCGGACCAGGACTTTCCCTCATGATGGAGGGCCTCGGACTTTCTGCAATGGCAGAGCTCCCTCTCGTTGTAATCGACTCTCAACGGGTAGGCCCAAGCACAGGGCTTCCAACAAGGGTTGAGCAAAGCGATTTCGATACGGCTCTTTATGGAGGCCACGGTGAATATCCATCCATAATGCTTGCCCCATACAGCATAGAAAGCTGTTTTTCTCTTTCGCGCGACGCCTTTCGCCTTGCAGACGAGTTTTCCTGCCCGGTCTTTGTCATGAGCGACCTTGGATTGGGGCTATTTCCTCAAACAGTCGATCCATTCCTGGCAGATGACTCTTCCAACTCAAAGTATGAAATGTCTTCCGACATTTTGCAGGATGGACCATATTACGAGCGCTATGAGGGAAATAGCTCCACTCGCCCATCGCCCGGCACCCCCGGAGGAATACATTATACTACTGGCTTAGAGCATGGGCCGCTTGGCTCCCCGAACAATAATCCGGAAAACAGGATACGAATGATGAAGAGAAGGATGGAAAAATTCGATTCCCTTTCCGAATCTCCAGGTATAAGCCTCAACAAAGAAAAAGGCCGCTTACTGATTATTTCAACAGGTTCCGTATACGGTGTCTGCCAAAAGGCCGTTAGAGATTTGGGAAGCAAAGCTACCTTAGGCGCACTCCACAGACTAAAGCCCTTCCCTGAAAAGCAATTTTCAATACTGTCCGAAAATTTTGAGTCCATACTAATAGTGGAACACAATTACAAGGGACAGCTTTTCGAGCTCTTAAAAAAATATATTCCGTCAAAGAATCTTGCCAAGCTCTACAGCCTTAAAAAATTCAGTGGCGATCCCTTTACCATCCTCGAAATAAAAGATAAAGCGAAGGAGTTGATTTAAATGGCCGTGCTAGATGTGTATACCAACAAAGTTGAACAAACATGGTGCCCGGGATGCGGACACTATAGCGTGCTAAGGGCTCTTAAAATCGCTTTGGCCCGCCTCGAAATCCCAAACCACAAGGCTGCCATAGTCTCAGGCATAGGCTGCTCAGGTAGAATAAGCGGCTACACTAAGGCATATGGATTTCATGGAATTCATGGAAGAAGCCTCCCGATTGCGCAAGGGGTTAAGCTGGCAAACAAAGATCTTACGGTCATTGCGGCAGGAGGAGATGGAGACGGCTTCGCAATTGGAACAGGGCACTCTATTCATGCAATAAAGCGAAACATAGATGTAACTTATCTACTCATGAATAATCAAGTATACGGTCTCACAAAGGGACATACTTCTCCACTTAGCGATTTGAACTTTGTAACCAAAAGCACACCGCTTGGGCAGGTTGAAAACCCCTTAAAACCCTCGCTTCTTGCGCTATCAGCGGGTGGTAGCTTCATAGCCCAGGGCTTTTCGGGGAATCAAGAAGAGCTGATAGAGCTTATAATAAAGGGCATACTTCATAAGGGATTTTCCTTAATCAACATCTTCAGCCCATGCGTCACCTTCAATCCTAATAAAAGCTATGCATGGTTTAGGGAAAACCTTGTTTCACTGAAAGAAGACCACAATCCGAGCGATTATAAGAACGCCTTCAGTACCTTCTTAGAAACAGATGGGCTTTTCACTGGGCTTTTGTATGAAAGCGATCAAATGGACTATCAGTCGCGCCTTTCAAGTGTCAGCGATATTCCACTTTCAAAACTAGACATAAAAAACACCCGCTTCTTAGACGGGTTGATAGAAGAGTTTGTGTAGGAGCAGTAGAAAGTGGAAAGAAAACAAAAAATAAAAATCAAAGAAACAAATTACATTTTGCAGATTAAAGATTGGATTTCCGGCTACGCACTGCTGATGTTTTTCAATCCAATACTCTAACCGGCTTTTTAACAGAATGAAGAAGCCTGCATTTATGCTGGCTTCTTTTGTTACTTAACGGCTCAAAACTTGCCTTATAAACACATCCTGTTGATAATTCAGGTTAAGGATTGAATTTACGGCGGTGAACTGCTCATGCTTTTCTATAGGCTATGGATCGTTCAATGCCTCAAATTCAAAGCCTCAACCCGTTGTTTTAGCGTTTGGTTTTTTCTGCCTACTGCCTACTTTCTAATATATAATCAGCCCGACGAAAAGTCTTTCGCACAAAACATTAATATATTTAATATTAGTATTACTCTCAGACTTATCAAAACCCTCCACTTCATAGTTAAACAATATATATTACCAGACTAGCGAGAAACCTTTAGCTCAAAATATCAACATATTTAATACTAGTATTACTCTCAGACTTATGAGAAGCTTCTAGTTCAAGGCACCGGTTTAAGAATGCAAGTGGAGCGTATTTTTAATACGTGACCGAGCGTTCTTAAATTGAGTAACGAAGAAATTGGAGTTTCTCATATGTCTGAGTCAGGATTCTCGTCGGTCTGATCTACATACGGCTTTTATAGATGGCTTCCGCCTTCCCCAATATGAAATGCTCCCTCGTCTCCATTAGTTTTCCGAAAAAATTGCTTATGTCTTTGTTTTCCATATTTACTATCTCGTTAAGGTTATCGAAGTTGTCCAAGTTTTCCATTCCAACGAATAGATATGTTGCTGCAATTTCAGCCTGACACCAGTCGAAAAGTTCATCAGGCGCATCCTCGTATTCGTTGATTATTTTCTGATAAACCTCTATGGCATTCATGTAATCCTTTACGCCTTTGTGTCCAAGAAGATCGGCAATTGCCTTAAGCGCCGCATAGTAAACCTTCGGTTCCTCATCTTTTGAGTCTTCAATAATGCCATTGTAAAGTTCAATCGCATCCCTGTATTGTCGCCTTCCTGTAGTTTCCCTTGCCTCTTCAAAACGCTTTTCCCATTCCATCATTTTTCCTCCCCAACTATTTTTTTAACCGCATCAAGTATCTCGCTAAAGATATCATCTATACCTTTTGCTTCCCCTTTTTCTGCACAGGGAATTACAATCCATCCTCTATCTTTTGCAACTTCTATTGCGTTCTCATATGACTTTGATAAATAATTCTTGTCCTTTTCATGTATGTCCTTTTCTTTTTCCCCCGTGATTTTATTGTTTCTGTCCTTCATAAGCCTCCCGCTCACTTCGGGTGGCATATCCAGGAATACTACGCAGTCAGGAACCGGAAGTCCAAGTTTCACGAATTCAAGGTCACTGAGCCACTCCATGAAGTCCTTTCTCTCTTTTCCCTCCGAAATTTTAGATGCCTGATGGACCATGTTTGCAGTTGTGTACCTGTCGGCTACTATCCATCCACCATTCTCATAAAATTCTTTCCATTCCTTTGTATATGAAGCATATCTATCAACGGCATAAAAAAGCGATGCGGCGTATCCATTAACATCATCGGGACTTTCGCCGAACTCTCCTCCCAAATACATCTTGACAAGACTCGATGACGGACTATCATAATTCGGATAGGCAACCTTTCGAGTATTCTCATTTTCAAGCCTTAACGCCTCAAACAGTTTCTGCGACTGGGTCGCCTTTCCGCTTGAATCAGTTCCCTCGATGACTATCAGTTTTCCTTTCATTCTTTCCCCACCTCATTTTCGTCAATTATTAATACTTTTTCCCATTCCGAATAATAGGACCTAGTAGCTTTTTTCTTGGATTCTTCAAGGTCCTTCAGATAACCGATTGTTTCCTTGGGAATGCACTCTCCCGGGCAAACCAGCGGAATACCGGGTGGATATGGCATAAGATAGCCCCCCGAAATCTTCCCTTCAGCCTCAAATAGAGGCAGCTCTCTTACTTTTTTATAAAAAGCATCTCCTGGAATAATTACCATTTCAGGTATTCTGTAGCTGTATTCTGATTCGCCAACTATCATTCTATGCAAGGATTTGTCGTTCGCTATCGATTCCAATGCCGCCTCGGCTCTTGCAAAATCATTTTTAGAATTAGCGACCGACGACACGAGCAAAACGCTATTAAGCCCAGCCATTTCAACATATATCTCGTATTTTTTTCTGAGTATTTCCTCAACCCGAAATCCTGAAAGACCAATGCTTGAAAAATCCAAAAGTATCTTGCTTTCATCGAGATCGAATCCGTTCTCACTTTGCAAAGTTTTTCTGTCCCAAATCTTTATGTCGGTGTTTTTTTTCAGCCCTTCAGAAAACGTTTCGATTTCGCCGAAAAGACGCTCCATCAGAAAACGTCCTTCCTCTTCCATTATTTCCATGGCAGAGTCAATTCCAGCCATCAATAGATAGGAAGGACTCGAGCTTTGATAAACAGACAGCATTCTTTTCATTCTGCCAATGTCTACCTGCTTTGAATTTATGTGCAGCATTGACCCTTGTGTAAATGCAGGCAAAGTCTTGTGTGTGCTTTGTACAACAACATCGGCCCCAAGTTTGAGTGGCGAATCAGGAAAAAGTTCCGAAAAACCAAGGTGGGCACCGTGTGCGCTATCCACCAAAAGAATCGCGCCTTTTTCATGGACAATTTTTGCTATGGCTTCCATATCAGAGCAAACACCATCATATGAAGGATATGTTAGAATCACCAAGCCAATTTGCGGATTGGACTTAAAGGCCTCCTCCACCTGACATGGCTCAATTGAAAGCTTTCTACCAGGTGACCGAGAAAATTTAGGTTTGATATAGACTGGTTGCAATCCATTTATCGCAATTCCATGAAAAACCGAGCGGTGGCAATCTCTTTGAAGCAATACCTTATCTCCAGGCTTTGCCATGGCTGAAATTGCGGCGAGTATCCCGCCTGTTGTTCCATTTACGAGAAAAAAGCTTTCCATGGCGCCGTAGACCTTTGAGGCACGTTGCTGCGCCTTAAGTATCAATCCCTTCGGGTCGTGCAGATTATCCGTTTCAGGAAGTTCTGTAAAATCCATTTTTCCCATTTCTTTGAAAACTGGGGTATTCGAAAAAATACGTCCGTTTTTATGCCCCGGCACATGAAAAGAAACCGGTTCTCTTTTACCCATTTTAACAAGCCGGTTAAGAATTATATCGTTTCTCATAAGAAAAACCTCCCTGATACAATACATTATATTTCATTAAATGTTTCATTGAAAGAGGGCTGGCAATTCCATTTTGAAAAAACGAAGGCAAAAGTCCTTTTAAGCTGACTTTTGCCTTTATTTTATTTCTCAGAGCTATTATTCCACTTAAAGCCAATTTCAAAGGCCTTCAAATTCTTTTCAATCGTCTTTTCAGGCACCAATTCCTCAATAACGCTTATCCATATCTCCTTTAAGATATCAAGCTTCCCTGCCAGTGCACCGATAAGAATTGTATTTGCGATTTTAGTATTCCCCAGTTTTTCGGCTTCCGCAACCGCATTGATGGAAAGTTTTTTAAAATCATCGAAAGCCTTGAATTCACTTTCAGGATATGGCTGTTTTTCCATTAGAACCGGAGTCGGAGGAATCGGATTTTCGTTTAATAGTATCCATCCATCCGGACTCAGTTCATTCAAATATCGAAGCCCCTCAAGCGGTTCTATCGCCACTAGGAAATCAACTCTTCCAGGTAGTATATCGGGGGAAAATACTTGGTCCCCATACTTGACGCTTCCCCATATTTTGCCGCCCCTTTGGGAAAGGCCTACAACATCATTGGTCTTGACGTCATGCCCGGCCTTAAATGCCGCTTCAGCTATTATCTTTGTAGTAAGTACGAGTCCCTGCCCTCCAACCCCTGCGAGCATAATATTGGTGGTTTTCAATTTTCACCCTCCTTCCTTTCCGAAATCCGTTTTATTGCCCCTACCGGGCAGACCTGGGCGCAAACCGAGCACCCGACGCATTGCCTTATGTCTATCGAAGATTTCAGCTTTTCATGACCTTCATATGCCCTCATAATTATTGGAGGACAATTGGTTTTTACGCATGTCCTACAGCCTATGCATATATTTGGATCTACATAAAAAGGAGTTTCCTTGATTTTATATTTCAGAGCGCAAGGTCTTGTGGCTATTATGACCGATAGTCCCTCGTGCCTTAATTCCTCATTTATGATTTGAGAGGCCTCCTTTACTTTAAATTGGTCGATGCTTTTTACTCTTTCAATTTCCATGGATTTTAGCAAGGATGTAAAATCAACATACATTCCGAAACCAGGTTCATAACGGCCAGAGCTTGCTGTGGATTGTCCCCCTGTCATTGCCGTAGCTCTATTGTCGAGAATGATTATAGTCATATTGTCATCTTCCTTAATATTGTTAAGCAGATTTACGAAGGCCGGCATACCCGAGTGAAAGAAGGTGCCATCTCCAATTACAGTAGCTAGAGGCGCGTTTTCTCCCTTCATCCTAAGAGCCTTCCGCATTCCCTTTAGAATGCTCACCCCCGAACCCATGCTTATGTTTGTCTGAAGAACCTCAAACGGATATAGTATCCCTAGAGAATAACAACCTATATCGCCGACTACAAGAGCTCCCGATTTCTTTAATATATCAAAAACCGGCCTGTGGGGGCACCCTGCGCAAAACATGGGATTCCTCGAAACTACTTTGGCAATTTCAACATCTAGTTCTATTTTATTTTCAAAATCTACACCAGCCGACAAAAGCCCTTTTGCTGTTTCAATCAGTCCAATTTCCTTGGTAAAAGAAAAATGCCTCTTTCCTTCGCAGTGAATGCCGTTTGCCTTGAGTTCATTTTCCATGAAAGGCAAAAGTTCTTCCAGTACAAGTATTTTTCCATATTTTTTTGCTAAGCTACGGATTTTATCAATCGGCATTGGGTAGACCATTCCAAGCTTATATATGTCAGCCTTGGGCCCTAACTCCCGAAGATTCTCATATGGCAGCCCTGATGTTATTATAAGGGTCTCGCTTCCTGGCAGCTCCTCCAGCCGATTTATATCCATGCTTTCCGCTTCTTTAGCTAATACATGGATTCTTTCTGCCATCCTATGCTGGGCTTTGTATGTATGCGGAGGCAGCATGCAGTATTTTTCCTGGTCCGCTTCAAAACCCCTTATTGGAACATCTATCCTATCGCTAAGCTCCACTGCGCTCCTGCTGTGGCACAACCTGCTTGTGATTCTGAGCATAATTGGCATATGGTATTTTTCACTCATATCCAAGCCCAATTTTGCAAAATCCTTGGCTTCCTGGCTACAGGAAGGATCGAGTATTGCCATATTGGCAAATTTTCCTATAACGCGGTTGTCCTGTTCGTTTTGAGAACTGGACATTCCGGGATCCTCGCCGGATATTAGCAGAAATCCGCCATTTAAACTTGTCTGAGTAAAAGTCATCAGCGGATCAGCCGATATGTTCA
This sequence comes from uncultured Peptostreptococcaceae bacterium, assembly GCA_964617505.1. Lineage (GTDB taxonomy): Bacteria > Bacillota > Clostridia > Peptostreptococcales > BM714 > BM714. Next base: position 14,465 of record CAZTZB010000029.1, read on the forward strand.
CGCCAACATGCTTCATTGAAACCATGCTTCTGGCCCCTGCAAAGGAACCCCCTATGGCCACCTCAAGAGCGACCTTTTCATTAGTCGAAAATTCCGAATAAATATCGTCGCCATATTCGTCAATTAGTGTCTGCATCAGTTCAACAGTTGGAGATCCCGGGTAGCTTGCCGCTATGCATCCTCCAGCTTCGTAGAAACCTCTTGCAATCGCCTGATTGCCCGAAATAATTCTTTTTTCCTTCAACATTTCCATCATTTGTATACCTCCATTTTTCTCGTTTGCTCTTTTATTATTCATACCCTTGCAAAACTAGAAAATTCAGCAATACCGCCTTTACAAAGAATTACTGATGATGTAAAATAAATCATCAGTATAAATATACATTATTGCGCATAATATTAAAGGGATGGTGTTCAATGAAGGAATTACTGAAAGTTCATGATGTTCTAGTTGAAAACAAGCGCAAAACGCAAAAGAACTTCTTTATGACAAAAAATGGGTGCATGAAAAGTTTTTGTGACTCCGTTTTCAAAAACAGAAAAAAAAGAATCGATTCTTTTAAATAAAAGCCTATCTGAAAGAATGAATTCTATTTGCATTTAAGGGGTAAATGCTCTATAGTAAATTAATCTTATCAAAATATTCTGGAGGTCTTAAAATGCTATCAAAAAAATTGAATTTTATTACACCGTCTTATACACTTGGAATTGCTTCAAAGGTAAAAATACTAAGGGAATCAGGAGAAAAAATAATAAATCTAAGTGTTGGAGAACCGGATTTTTATACCCCCGAAACTGCAAAGGAATGGGCTAAAAAAGCAATGGACGGGAACAAGACAAAGTACGATGCCGTTTCAGGTCTCAAGGAATTTAAGAAAGCAATCATCGAAAAATTCGAAAATCAAAACGACTTGTCCTATACCGAAAGTGAAATTGTTGTTTCTAGCGGAGCCAAGCATTCCATAACTAATTCACTGATCGCCATTCTTGATCCGGGAGACGAGGTTTTGATACCCAAACCATATTGGGTAAGCTATCCTGAAATGGTAAAACTTACTGGAGGAGTTCCCGTTTTTGTAGACACTCAAAAGAACAACAACTACAAGGTTTCTCCAAAAGATTTGGAAAAAGCATTTACTCTAAAAAGCAAAATGCTTTTCCTGACAAATCCTTCCAACCCCAGCGGAGCTGTCTATACCCGGGATGAACTTCTTGAAATAGGTGCCTGGTGCGTAAAAAACAATATTTGGATACTGGCCGATGAAATCTACGAAAGAATCACATTCGACCGTCCCTTTGTCTCTATTGCATCATTATCTGAAGCCATAAAAGAGCTGACTATAACCGTCAACGGAATGTCAAAATCCGCTGCAATGACGGGTTGGAGAATAGGATACACAGGCTCCTCGGAAGAACTTGCAAAGGCAATGTCGGCAATACAGGGGCACTTGGTATCTCATCCAGCAACAATTTCACAGTGGGCAGCTTATGGAGCTATGGCATTTTGCCAGGATGAAACTGAAAAAATGGTTGAAACATATAAATCCAGAAGAGACGTAGCCGTCAAGCTGCTAGAAAACGAAAAGGATATTTCCCTTGTCAAGCCTGAAGGCGCTTTCTATCTCTTTATCGATTTGTCCGCATACAAGTCATTCTTTCCTGATTCAGAAAGCTTTTCTGTTGACTTTTGCGACAAATTGCTCAGCGAAAAGAAAATCGCAGTCGTTCCAGGCATGGCCTTTGGAATGGACAATTTTGTACGTTTAGCATACGCTTGCGATACAGAAGAGCTTGTAGCGGGACTTGAAGGTATTAAATCCTTCCTTTCAGAATTAGAATAATATCATAAAAATACGCCCGGGATACATATCCCCGGGCGATTAATTTTTTTGTATAAAAAATGACCAAACTTTTCAGTTCGGCCATTTTGTTTTTCCTATGCCTCTTCTGTTTCTTCTATTTCTTCTACGTCTTCTTCCTCTTCGGTATCAACTTCCGCTCTTGTTACAATAACTAGCGAAACAACTACCTCTTCAGGATCTTCAAATACTTCAATATCTGCATTGGTGTAGATAGGAAGATCCGCAACAGTTATGGAATCTGTATCGTTAAGCAGTTTACAGTCTACTTCAATCGTTTGAATCAAGTACTTAGGCAATGTCTCAATCTCAATTTCTTGAAGTTGCTGCTGAACAACCCTGTTTCCAACCTCAACAGCACTCCTGTTGAATACGTGTACTGGAATTTTTACCTTGATTTTTTCGCCCGCTGTCAACTCTTGGAAATCAATATGGATTACATGCCTTTTAACGGCATCCCTTTGAATCTCCTTTATGATTACCAAAATTTCCTCTTCTCCTATTTTGATATTCATGCTTGAACCAGGTGCCATGCTATCATCAAAACGCTTGATTTCATTAGCAAAAAACTTGATTGCGCGGTTTTCCGAATGCTTGCCATATACAATGGCAGGAACCATTCCATCGACACGGAGTTTTTTCAGCGCCGTTGTTGATCCGGTTTCCCTTTTTTCCGCTGTAAGAATTATATCTTTCATCTGTCGTGCTCCTTTCATTTAAGTTCTTTTTATAGTATATCAGAAATATTGCCATCTCCAACTATTTCTTTACAATTCCCTTCTTCCTTCGACCGCCTTTGCCAATGTCACCACATCAGCATATTCCAAATCGCCACCTACGGGAATCCCGTGGGCGATTCTGGTAATTCTTATGCCGGTGTTTTTAAGCAGACGGGACAGGTACATCGCCGTTGCCTCTCCCTCAATGGTCGGATTGGTCGCTAAAATAATTTCCTTCACATCTTCGGAATGTTTCTGGAGCCTTACTATAAGCTCTTTTATTTTAATATCTTCAGGGCCTCTGCCTTCCATTGGCGAAATGGATCCATGAAGAACATGGTAGAGACCCGAATACTCCCTAGTTCTTTCCATTGCCGCTACATCTCTAGGAGATTCGACTACGCATATTGTGCTGCGATCCCTTCTGGAATCCGAGCATATGTTGCATGGGTCCTTCTCAGTTATATTAAAGCAAACAGAGCAAAAAACTATTTTCTTTTTAGCATCCACCATGGACTTTGCCAAACCGTAGACATCCTGCTCCCTAGTCTCCACAAGGTGAAATGCCAACCTTTGTGCCGTTTTTCTTCCAATGCCCGGAAGCTTTGACAATTCGTCAATCAATCGGGCTATGGGCGCAGCAAACTCTTCCATTGTAACACCTCTTTAAAAGCCCGGTATGTTCAAGCCTCCGGTCAATTTCCCTAATTCCTTTTGTTGGTAATCTTCAGCCGTTCTAACAGCTTCATTGACAGCAGCGACAATCAGATCCTGAAGCATTTCCACATCTTCCGGATCCACTACATCCGGAGCTATTGTCATTTCAAGTATTTCCTTTTTGCCGTTTATGCGAATTTTGACAGCTCCGCCTCCCGCCGTCACTTCCATCTCAGCTATATCGATTTCAGCTTGCTTTTTCTGCATGCCCTGCTGCATTTTCTGTGCCTGCTTAAGCATTTTACTCATATCCCCGGGCATTCCCGGCATTCTGTTTTTAGCCATTTTTCTCCTCCATCTTAATTATCTTCAGTCTTCTATTTCTATGAGTTTTTCAAACCCTTTGAAAACTTCCTTTATTCGAGCTTCTTCTTCTCCCGATGAAGCACATTCGCCTCGGGATCCCTCCATTATACACTCAATGTTTAAATCAAACCCCATTTCTTCAAGGATAGCGTCTTCGATTATCTTTTTGCTTTCGGGTCCGCTAATTTTTTTCATATGCACACTATAACCATCTTCAAAAAGCAATATGAGCTTACCGTTTTTTATATCCTTTGGAACTGCTTCCCTTAAAAATGCGTGTGTTGATCTGTTTTTTACCCTAATTTCATTTAATACATCATTCCACTGGTTCATCAATTCCGAAAAAATATTCGTATCTTCAGACATCGGTTCCTTCGGTATTTCCCGGGAAACACCTGTTTCAAGTGTTTTATCCTCAATCTTTTCAAACATTTCCGCCGGTCTTTTGTCTTGAATAACTTCCGCCTCTTCGCTCTTTTTCAGTTCCTGAAGTTCTTTTTTAGTTTCCGGTAAAGCAATTCCGCGTTTTTTTATTTTAGCCAATTCGCTTTCGGCTTTATCAAGTCTTTGCAAAACGGCTTCAAGTGAATTGTCATACTCAGGCCTAAGTAGCCTAAGTATCAACATTTCCAGCAATATCCTTGGTTGAGGAGCATACTTAATTCTGTATTCATAATCCGAAAGCAGGTCAATAGCTCGGAGTATGAAGGTCATGCCAGCCTTTTTTCTCTGTTTCCTAAGACGTTCAAGCCGTTCAGGACCCAATCCCAATATCTTTTCTGCCGATTCCTTAAGTCCTGCAATCATTAGGGCTCTCATATACTGAGTAAGGTCTTTCAGGAACTGGTTGGTTTCTTTACCGGCAGAAAAAATTTCTTCAAGTTTTTCGAATGTTCCATCGGCATCTCTGTCTATTACACTCTCCATGAATTCAAAAATAAATCCATCAGCCGAAATTCCTAGAACACTCTCTACAACATCCTTGGTAATAACTCCCTCAGAAAAAGCAAGGCATTGGTCAAGCAAACTAAGCGCGTCTCGAACGCCCCCATCTGCATTGTGAGCTATCAAGCGCAAAGCCTCTTCCTCAGCGTCTATTTTAAGATCTGAAAGTATATACTTGAGACGCCCCATTAAGTCTGACTGCCCAACCCTCCTGAAATCGAATCTTTGACATCTCGATCTTATGGTTTCTGGTATTTTTTCCGGCTCTGTTGTTGCCAATATGAAAACTGTGTGAGCGGGCGGTTCCTCGAGTATTTTAAGCAAGGCATTGAAAGCGCCCTTTGAAAGCATATGGACCTCGTCAATTATATATACCTTGTTCTTTGCCTTGCTAGGCGCATAGCGAGCATTTTCTCTGAGTTCCCGCACATCGTCTACGCTGTTGTTGGATGCCGCGTCTATTTCGACCACATCCATTATTGATTCTCCTAATATTCCTTTGCATATCTCGCATTTATTGCAGGGTTCACTAGCGAGAGGTTCTAGGCAATTTATAGCCCTTGCCAATATCTTTGCCGTTGAAGTTTTCCCAGTTCCCCTAATTCCAGCAAATAGATATGCGTGAGCTATGCTCTCCTGCCTTATTTGGTTTTTAAGCGTATCAATTATGGATTCCTGGCCTATTACATCCTCAAAAACCATTGGGCGGTACCTTCTATATAAAGCCGTATACGACATATGCATAGCCTCCTTGCAATCTATTACAATTATACAATAAAAACTGCTCCTCTACCACCTGCTACCCTTCCTCGCCCCAAAACAAATTAAAAGAAGCCCGTCAGAAATGACGGGCAATCCTTTTATTATTAAGTTAAATGCCGCGCACCTGACCTTGACATAATCCCCCGAGCGTTACTGCAGTAGTTGGCTCCAACCAGGAACCCCTGCGGCACATGAAAGCTCCCGCTTATGGCTGCTTCCTTCCGGACCTGACCAGATTCACAGGTTTTCATTGCGCAGGACCCAATCTTCAACACTACTTGCTGCAGGCAGACCCCAAAAAATATATGCCTCGGACAGGAATTCAATCCTGCTGTAGCGGGTTGCAGGTTACAGGGCACCGCTATCTCCCCATCTAGCGCGACAAACCTCAAATCCATAGTTTCATTATACATTCTAACCCATACACTGACATAATACAACCTTTATTACTGGGTCAAAAACCCCTATCTAAATCCATTTATATATATCTTAACTCTTTAGGATACACCTTAAAATCTGATTAACACGGTTATACTTTGTCCCTTGATTTTTTATAATTCCCTTTTAAAAAAAGGTAGGAAGAACCATTAAAAATGGTTCTTCCTCAAAACTATTATGGGGGATAGTAGTTATCCGAAAAGTGAAAGCATGACGCCAGCGGCCACGGCTGAACCTATTACCCCGGCAACAT
>CAZTZB010000030.1:0-7678 GCA_964617505.1 uncultured Peptostreptococcaceae bacterium
AAGCTTGTAATCACTGGGGAGTTCTCAAAGCTTTCGTTGAGAAAGAATATTTATAGAATAATCCATATAGTTCTGTGAAATACACTAAAACGGTGAAAATCCACCTATTACGCTAATATATAGGTGGATTTTTGCTACTATTTACCTATAAAAAATTGACGTGGGAAGATTGGGTAATATTCATTTTAAATGTATCGAAGAGACATCAAGAGAGACCTTGGAAATAACAAGAAGAATCAATCAAGTAGTGCAAGTGATGACAAATGAAATTAAAGAAAAACTGCGACATCATACTTGAAGACACTCGAAAAAGAATCGTCTCAGGAGATTCGTTGTTAAATTGAATTGCACTATTCTATAAATTTTCATAGAAAGAGTTGTTTTTGTGTAGAGTTTTCGTTTAATCACTTGAACTTGAAAACAGAACAGGGCTCTTTTATTGTTTTTTGATCGCATCCAGTGGTTGAAAATGACGAACGAAGTGAATTGAAAAATTTTAACGAATAGAAGAGATTTAGGAGTAGTACATGAATAATCTAGGTATAGATAGAATAAGCATAAAATATAGTATTTTGTTGAAAAGGAACTTAGTATATTCAACCAATGTCAAGATGGCTATGCCAGAAAGGCGGGATTAAATTGACCCAAAAGTTTATCTTTTCACTATCAAAAAGATGGTTGAATCCATATGTTGGCAGTAAAGCGGCAAACATTCATTTTTTGTTGAAACATGGTATTAAGGTTCCAGATAGTTGGGGAATCATTTGGACGGCTTATGAGGAAAATCTTCGCGACAGCCATAAAACGCAGATGGCCCTTTGCAGAGAATTGAATACGATAATTGATCCTCGAAAGCATTATGCTGTTCGATCTTCTGCATCGGTTGAAGATTCTGGGGAGTTTTCTTGTGCAGGCCTCTTTAAAAGTTATCTGCAAGTCCAAGGAATAGACAATATTATCACTTGCATTGACAAGGTCTGGGCATCATTAGAATCCCCTGAATTTGAGGCATATTGGAAACATAATATGTCTTCGGAGTGCATTCCTCGTATGGCTGTTATAATTCAGGAGATGGTGCAGCCACGGTTTTCCGGAGTGGTTTTCACGAAGAATCCAGTGTCGGGTTTTTCTGAAACCATTATTGAGGCTGGAAAGGGTACGGGAGAATTACAGGCTGATTCCCATCAGAATCCTGAGCGTTGGGTAAGCAAATGGGGCAATTGGGTTCAAAAGCCGCAAGACGGCGAATTGAGCGAAGCTTTGGCACGGGAAATTATTGTGCAAGCGGCAGATATTTCTCGAAGATATCGACGACCCGTCGATCTTGAATGGGCATGGGATGGTAAAGAGCTCTATTTCCTCCAAGTTCGACCAATCACCCGCTTGGATATTCCTGTCTATTCCAACCGTATAGCCCGTGATATGCTTCCGGGGATTATTAAACCATTAGTTTGGTCAGTCAATACTCGACTAATCAACCCGGTTTGGTCCAATATCCTTATGCGATTGACAGGAGAGCGTTCATGGAATCATGTCAATTTTACCGGTCATTATTATTATCGTGCCTACTTCAATATGAGTATTTTTGGCAGGGTATTCGAACGACTGGGTATGCCGGCAGAGGCCTTGGAATTATTGTATGGTTTGGAGCAGGATGGGCCGGAAAAACCCAAGATGCGCCCTGGCATAGGTATTATTGCACGGTTGCCGGGACTGCTGGTATTTGCCATGAGTCTTGTTGGAATTCATTACCGACTCTATCGATTAGTAAAGATTAAGAAAGCAGCTTATGAAAAACTGGCGACTAGTATGGAAAATGAGCGGGATTCATCGGAATTGTTACAGCTGGCTTTGCAGATTTTTGATGAGACAAGAGTCGTGGCTTACTATAATATTATGATACCCTTGCTTTCCATGATGCACCACCGGCTGCTCTCCAGCCTTATGAAAAAACATGGTTATGATGTGAGGTTACTAGAACTCCGGGGTGCAAGAGAAGCCGCAGTTCATTATAATCCTCAGCATAACCTACAATCCTTGCATGAACGTTATTTTGGTAATCCTGAAATCAATCTGGAAAAAGTTACATTGCCTCCGGAAAAAGAAGAGCAACTGAAGCAGGATATTGACCAATTCCTCAAGGAATTTGGGCATTTAAGTGACAGCGGGAATGATTGTTCAAGTATTCCATGGCGGGAAGTTCCTGATTTGATTCGCCGTATGATTGTCCAGCAGAAGGTGGTCAATAAAGAACAACAATCTCTGCGTTTCCAAGACTTGAAAATTCCTTGGATTCAGCGGATTTTAATCGGCATTGTTTTTAGGCGAACGAGCAGGTTTGCTGTCGATCGTGAAAAAATCAGTTCTATGTACACTTATGGTTATGGCCAATTTAGGACTTGCTTTGTCAGATTGGGGGAGCAACTTGTAAAGCAGGGAGTACTCGATGACCGGGAAGATGTTTATTATCTCTACTTGTCGGAACTATCGGAATTGGTAGGGAATAAGCAGCCAGCTCCACAAAAGGCCTTGGTTTCATCGCGTCGCCAAGATATCGAATACTACCGAGAAGCCGTTTTGCCGGAAATGATCTTGGGCAATGAACAACCGCCAGTTATGACAATCGTAAAAGGCGCATTACATGGGATTCCCACATCTATCGGCACATATTCAGGTCCGGTCCGGGTAGTCCATGGAATAGAGGATTTTGAAAAGATTCAGGAAGGGGATGTTCTGATTATTCCTTTTGCTGATGTAGGATGGACTCCTTTGTTTGCAAAAGCTGGCGCTGTGGTGTCGGAATCCGGTGGGATGCTTTCCCATACTTCCATTGTTGCCCGGGAATACCGCATCCCTGCTGTTGTTTCGGTTGTGGGAGCTTGTCGGCTTGAGGATGGCAGTCAGATCACTGTCAACGGATATAATGGCGATGTCGCCTTGTCCACTGAAGGGAGGGACGATTAATGTTTCCTTTATGGATTTACATGATTATTGCTGCAGGAGGCTATCTTATCGGTTCAATATCCTTTGCGCGGCTAGTTTTCGCCAAGTTGAAATCAGGGGAGACCCCGGATTTCATTCGAACTCCAACAACGGATGGCCAGGCGGAGCTTATTTCTCATGCGGTAGGCGCTACTAATGTCATGATTGCCTTCGGCCCGCGGTGGGGAATACTGGTCAGTTTCCTCGATGCACTGAAAGGTTTACTGCCAACTTTAGCATTGCTTATTGCCTTTCCAGAGGATTCCTATCACTTGGTGGTTGCCGTGGCTGTTTTGATTGGCCATTTATGGCCGGTTTGGTACCGGTTTTCCGGGGGAGGTGGCAATTCCAGCATAATGGGGATGCTGCTGGCTATCAGTCCTTTGGGTTTACTAATTACTCATGCCGGAGGTATGTTAATCGGACGTTTTGCGCCTATGTTTGCATTTATAGGTGGCGTTGTCTTGACGATACCATGGTTTGCGGTCAGAGAAGGCTTTTACAGTCCTGAAGTCGCTTTCGCGCTGGCAATCTCAATTTTGTATTTGTTGGCTGAGATACCTGAGATAATGCAATTAAGGGATCTGAAACGAGATGGGCATGTGCTGGATTACAGACATGTTGTTTCAATGATGAAAAAATCAGCAGCTACCGGGGAGCCTGGCAAATCTTTCGGAGATCAGGATCTATAAATGCTATAAATCCTCAAGAATGCACGGGGGACGGGGTTACTGTTTTTAAGAACTGCATAGAGGCGAGGCGATTTTTTTGAAAAATCAGGGGAGTATCGAAAGGCAATCGACCATAAGGTAAGATTAGGATTTTAATCAAGGTGTGTGTTGTCATCATGAATATGATATAATCGTAAAAATATACTAAAAAGTAGCGTTGCTTATCACATTTGACTAATATATTGGGCTGCAAGTTGATTATTTAGCAGTCAGGTTGTTTGGAAAACAGGTGACATCTACGCATCAGGAGGAAAAAATGTTTAATCTTACAGCATTTATCGGTTATATGATTGCGGTGACATTTACACCGGGACCCAACAATATTCTCGTAATGACCAATGCCGGCACATACGGTTTCAAAAAAACATTTAACTACATGATGGGTGGGGCGATTGGAGTTTTTATCATTATTGCAGCCAGCACATATTTCAATGTAGTGCTTTTCAATGCTATTCCGACAGTAAAACCATTGATGGGAATAGTGGGTGCGGCCTACATGACCTATTTGGCATTCAAGATTATTAAATCGAAGCCGCCTGAAGCCGGCGATTCGGGTGACCCACTTCGGTTTCATTATGGATTTATAATGCAGTTTCTCAACCCTAAGCTATTGATATTTGCCGTGACTGCCACATCCAATTTCGTCGTACCCTACTTTGACTCTTCCTATTATGTTTTGTTTACGTTGTTGATTACGACAATTTTTATTTTGTCATGGGTCACGTGGGCTCTTTTCGGATCTTTCTTTAAGCAGTTTTTAAACAAGCATTATCAATTCTTTAACCTTGCAATGGGTTTAATTCTTATCTATAGCGCCGTCTCAATCTCAGGTTTGACCCAGATTTAATGAATCACTGTGGACTGTCACTTTTGATTTATCTAGCCATCATGATTGTAGTTCATACCAATAGAAGGAATGAGATAATATGAAAGCAGCAATTATTGAAGACTATGGGCAACCAGTCTTTTTTTTTGACTCTAAATGCTAATATTCGGTGGAGAAAAACAAGGTTTGAACATAGGAATGCAATTTCAGAGTACTTTTACGGTTTTTTATCCATATTTGGGGTAAATACTATCAAAAGATAGTTACACCATTATTCGTACTTTATCTTATACTAACGGTTGTTGCAGCTACCATAATATAAATTCTAGGTTAAGCAATTTTGATAAAATAAGCATAAAAGAAAAAACTGATTAAAGTAAAGAGGTCAATTGATGAATAAAAAACCAATCGTATTTATTAGTAAATGTATCGAACATGACAATTGTCGCTATGATGGCAATTGTATAAAAAGTTCGTTTGTAAATGAGCTAAAAGAATATGTCACTTTTGTAACTGAATGCCCAGAGATGGCAATTGGTTTAGGAGTGCCTAGAGAAGCGGTACGCATTATTAGTGACGGGAAAAATGAAAGATTGGTATATTCTTTGACAGGTACAGATGTAACAGATAGAATGATTGCTTTTTCAAGTAGGTATGTTAATGAATTGAAGAAAGAAAAAATGCATGGTTTTATACTCAAAAGCAGATCGCCATCTTGTGGTTTCAAGGAAGTTAAGGCTTATAAAACTATTGGAAAATCGATGTCTTTGGTTAATAAAACGAGCGGATTTTTTGGAAAAGCAATCCTAGAATGTTTTCCGGGAGCAGCTATTGAAGATGAAGGCCGTTTAAGAGATTATATTATTCGTGAGCACTTTTTGACACGTATCTTTACAATGTGTTCATTTGATGAAGTTATTAACGATCAAACTATGAAAGCACTTGTTCGTTTTCACAGTCATAATAAATATCTTCTAATGGCGTATAATCAAAAATACCAAAAAATACTTGGCAAAATTGTGGCTAATCATGACAACAAAGCAGTTTTTACAGTCATAAACCAATATCATTTAACCTTGCAAGAAGCTTTGGAAAAGCCACTAAGGCGGGCAACGAATATTAATATGTTGATGCATTTGTTCGGGTACTTTAAAAATGAATTAACAAAGGATGAAAAGGCTTATTTTTTAGATGTTATGGAACAATATCACACAAAGAAGGTACCTTTTAGTGTGCCAATCGCTATTATTTATTCATGGGTTATTCGATTTGATGAAGAATATTTAAAATATCAGACAATATTTAAACCTTATCCCTTGGGAATATTAAATGTAAGCGATTCTGGCAAAGGAATTGATTGATATATGAATAGCCTATTTCTATGAAAAGACTTAATTGTTAATTGAATACTAAAAAGAAAGGAGAAATGAAAATGGGAAATGGCAAATGTCCTGTAACAGGAGCAAGCAGTAAAGCGAAAATGGGTGGCACCAGCAACGCCGATTGGTGGCCAAATCAATTGAAATTAAATATATTGGAGCAACACTCCAATAAGGTCAATCCTATGGCTTCTGATTTTAATTATGCAGAAGAGTTTAAAAAGCTTGATTACGAATGTTTGAAAAAAGATCTCTATGCGCTTATGACTGATTCGCAGGATTGGTGGCCGGCTGATTATGGCCATTATGGTGGGCTGTTTATTCGAATGGCATGGCATAGTGCGGGAACCTACAGAATCAATGATGGTCGTGGTGGAGCGGTAAGCGGCACTCAAAGATTTGCACCGCTTAATAGTTGGCCAGATAATGTAAATCTTGATAAAGCACGAAGATTGCTATGGCCAATCAAGAAAAAATATGGCAAGAAAATTTCATGGGCAGATTTAATGATTTTAGCCGGCAATTGCGCATTGGAATCAATGGGCTTTAAAACATTTGGCTTTGCAGGTGGAAGAGAAGATGTATGGGAACCGGAAGAGGATATTAATTGGGGTCAAGAAACTGAGTGGCTTGGCGATAAAAGGTACTCTGGCAAACGCGAACTTGACAATCCCCTTGCCGCGGTACAAATGGGACTGATTTATGTAAATCCAGAAGGTCCAAATGGCGTTCCAAATGCAGTTGCCTCTGGAAAAGATGTTAGAGATACATTTGGGCGAATGGCAATGAATGATAAAGAAACCGTTGCCCTTATCGCAGGTGGACATACCTTTGGAAAATGCCATGGTGCTGCAAGCGCAGAACATGTAGGCCCTGAACCCGAGGCAAGCGCTATCGAAAATATGGGGCTAGGTTGGAAAAGTAGTTTTGGATCAGGTAATGGTGATGACACGATTTCTAGTGGAATTGAAGGTCCTTGGAATTCTACTCCTATCAAATGGGATATGAATTATTTTGATACCTTATTCAAAAACGATTGGAATCTTGTAAAAAGTCCTGCAGGTGCTTGGCAATGGGTACCGGCAGATCCGCTTGCGCATAATGCCCCTATGGCTCATGACAGTACAAAGACACAGGCACCAATAATGACAACGGCAGATTTATCTTTGCGTATGGATCCAGTTTATAAGCCGATTGCAAAGCACTTCCATGAAAACCCCGAAGAATTTGCTGATGCTTTCGCACGTGCATGGTTTAAATTGACTCACCGTGATATGGGACCTCGTTCACGCTATCTTGGACCCGAGGTACCTGATGAAGAATTGATTTGGCAAGATCCTGTGCCAAAAGTAAATTTCGACTTAATAGATGAAAAGGATACTAAGATTTTAAAAGCAAAGGTGCTTGAAGCTGGATTGTCAGTATCCCAATTGGTATCGACAGCTTGGGCATCTGCTTCTACTTTCCGAGGGTCTGATTTTCGTGGTGGAGCAAACGGCGCACGCATACGATTAGAGCCGCAAAAGGATTGGGAAGTCAATCAACCTGAAGAACTTAAGAAAGTGCTTGAAATTCTTGAAGGTGTGCAAAATGATTTCAATAATTCCCAAACCGGTAAGAAAAAAGTTTCTTTAGCAGATATGATTGTACTTGGAGGAAGCGCAGGTATAGAAAAAGCCGCCCAAAATGCTGGCTATGATATAATGATACCTTTTACTCCTGGTCGTACAGATGCTAGTCAGGAACAGACAGATATTCAT
>CAZTZB010000030.1:7778-20212 GCA_964617505.1 uncultured Peptostreptococcaceae bacterium
GATACCTTTTACTCCTGGTCGTACAGATGCTAGTCAGGAACAGACAGATATTCATTCATTTGCTGTGCTTGAACCAAAAGCAGACGGATTTAGAAACTATCAAAAATCCAAGTTTTCTGTATGCGCAGAAGAGCTTTTGGTTGATAAAGCCCAGTTGTTAAAATTAACTGTTGTTGAAATGACAGTGCTTATTGGCGGTATGAGGGTTCTTAATACCAATTTTGGACATGCTCCATTTGGCGTGTTTACAAAAGAACCTGAAAAATTAACCAATGACTTTTTTGTTAATGTATTGGATATGAATACGATGTGGAAAGCAACAGAAGAGGATAAAGATATCTTTGAAGGCATTGATAGAAAATCCAAGGAACGCAAATGGATGGCAACTCGCGTCGATCTTGCATTTGGTTCGAACTCTAGACTTAGAGCATTATCTGAAGTTTATGCTAGTGACGATGCAAATTCGAAATTCATTAACGACTTCGTAAGCGCATGGAATAAAGTGATGAATGCTGATAGATTTGATGTCAAGTAATTAAGTAGCCAAGTATCCTAAATGTGTTTAAAATTCTAACTTAAATTGATGGTATTTTGATGTCTATTGTTTAAAAAACAATCGGCTTGCTTAATTTAGCAGGTCGATAAGTTTTTTTGTAAGTATTAATAATTCATTTATCCACTACGATCATTGAACCTTCCCGACGGCTTGAACTATAGCATTCTCGTCAATTTTGGGGTATGAAAAATTGTATTTAGACTATTTAATGATAAACTATAAGAGGACGGCAAGAAATCCAGAGATAAAATAATGGGTTTATGTAAATATATATTGAATAGGAGGCGTTTTATAAATGGAATTAAAAAATTTAGATGCAGTTTTAGAGCAATATATAAGACGATTCGATGAGTTAAATGCTCTCGATGGAAATGATGAGGGCTATAAATGGAGGGCTGAAAGTCTCTTTAAGAGGAACTGGGATATCGATGCTCAAGATTTTGCTGTTATGTTCGTTGAATCTATTGGAAAAATCGATAAGCTGATTGATAATGGAAGAATTCAACCAATTGGTGGAATCCAATTATTACTAGAGCAGGAAACTGAGATTGAGTTTGTACGAAGCTGTTTTAGAGAACTTTTTAGTGAGGATGGCGGTGATTTGCAAAAGAGACAGAATCGCATAAATGTTTTCATAGACAAAATCAATGAGTGTATAGAAAAATATGCACCTGCTTCATCGAAATATAAACAGAAAAGCAATGATGTGATTTACTATCTAAATCTTTGGAAACCGGATGAAAACTATATTTTCAAGTCAACGATAGCCAATAATTGGGCAAAGTGCATAGAATATGGAGATGATTTTGGCAGCGGGGCATCGTTTTCCTTGGGTAAGTATTATAAGATGTGCGATGAGTTGTTGCTTGAGTTAAAGAAAAAAGATGAAATCTTAGGACTGAATGCAAAACGTGTAGAAAAGGAAGCACAAGGGTTTGACGATATGCTGCATATTCTTGTATATGACATCATGTATTGCGCAAATACCTATCATTTTTATAAAAACGTCGATATAAAGAAGATGACAAAAAAAGAACGTATTAGTAAGGCGGCCTACCTTGCTAAAATGGACTCAATTAATGATAAATTGGAAGAAAAACTACTGCAATTTGAAAACATAGACGAATTGCGGCCAATACCTGCTATAGTTGGAGAAACAGTAAGTAATAAGACATATGGAACAGGAACAATAATATCAATCACAAATGGAATTATGAATATAAAGTTTTCGGAATGCGAAAAGAAATTCGTTTATCCTGATGCTTTTATAAATGGCTTTATATTTACTGATAAAGCGAATTTTATGGAACCGCTTAAGCGAAATGCAGTATTGAAATCAAAGAAAAAGAAACTGAAGAAAGAAATTGTTCATTTGAAAAAGGCTTCACAAGAGATTGAACAATAAAAGCAATATTTAAGAAGGTGAACAAGTAGTATGGAAATAAAAATTCTTGGAACTGAATCGTTGGGAGTCCGGGGGCTTAGTTGCGTTGTCAAAACGGGAAACAGAAAAATATTTATAGATCCCGGAATAGCATTAGGCTTTATTAGAAATGGATTAATGCCTCACCCCATTCAAATTGCTGTTGGACGAATTATCCGCAATAGAATAATAGAAGAATTAGAAGATGTTACAGATATAGTTATAAGTCATTATCATGGGGACCACATACCTTTATTTGATGCAAATCCTTATCAGCTTTCAATAAATCAAGTAGAAAAAATACCGGTGCAATGTAAACTTTGGTCAAATAAATATAATATTTCAAATACTAAAATGAAACAAAGAGAAGAAGCAATTATTTGGGGGTTAAACAGAAATATTTGCGAAGCTAAAGGTCAAGTAGATGACGCCTTGTTTTTTTCGGATTTAGTACCACATGGCGAGAAAGAATCACATCTTGGAAGGGTAACAATGACAAAGATTACTGATGGGGATACTAGGTTTCTTCATGCTTCTGATATTCAATTTCTAACTGATGAAACGATAAATGAAATATTGGAATATAAGCCGGATATAGTATTAGCTAGTGGTCCCCCAATTTATCTTCATGATTTTATGAAGGGAAAACTTGAAAAAGCTTGGAATAATGCATTGAGACTGGCTGAAAATGTAGATACATTAATTATTGATCACCATTTACTTCGTTGCAGGGAAGGTCTTGCCTGGCTTTCTAGGCTTTCTAAAATATCGGGTAACAATGTTATATGCGCAGCTGATTATATGAAGGTTGAAAGACATATGTTAGAAGCTCAAAGGGCGCAATTATATAAGGATGTACCCGTGCCAGATGGTTGGCATAAACTTTATACTGAAAACAAGGTTGATACGGACGAATATTTAAGCGCAGCAAGAAGCAAATATAAATGGTTTAGTTATTAATCACTGGTGACGGTTATTTTTGATTTGTATAAAACATTTCAACATGAGGTATTTCATCTTCCAAATACATATCTGAAACAGTCTTAAAACCGAAGCTTTCATAAAACTTGGTCAAATATTCCTGTGCTGAAATCCTTATCTCGTTTTCGAGTAATTCATTCTCTATGAATTTTATGGCTTTTTTAATTAGCTTTTTCGCTAGCCCCCGGCCGCGGTATTCTTTTTTCACAAGCACACGTCCTATAGATATCTCGTTAAAGGAAACTCCTCTTTCTAAAATTCTTAAATAAGCCATTACCTGACCATTTTCCCTACAGACTAAATGAAAGGCTTTCTCATCTTTCCCATCACATTCCTGATATACGCAGGCTTGTTCAACAATGAATACTTCCTCACGGATTTTTATTATTTCATAAAAATATTTCAAATCAAATTCTTCAAACTTTTTAATTATAAAGTCCAAGCTGGCTACCTCCCTCATTGATCCAGTTAAATCACTTATGATTGTCTTTTTTAATTATATTCTTGGACTACAAATATACAAGGCTGACCGTGCACCAACATTGACGACTTTGACCCCTAAAAAACACTTCTTCAATTCATCAACGCAGTTTTTCATTTCGGATTCGGGATTTCTAATGAAATTAAAGTAGTCTCCTCCTTCAAGCCATTCGATTATCGTCGTCAACAAGGCTTTTTTTTGATTATAGTCAAAGATGAGAACCTTTGATTTTGTGACCCTCTGCATTTCAGCATACATAAGACTTCGGTCACTCGCATTCATTCCATGAGCGACATATGAAGCAATTGAAACATCGAAAGAATTATCATCAAAGGCCAGTCTTTTCAAAATGTTTGCATGTACAAAGTGAACAGTCTTGTTTTCCGGTTTCTTCCTAGCGATATTGAGCATTTTTTCTGCCGGATCGATACCGGTCACCAGAAAACCTTTTCTATTTAGAACCGCACATAATGCTCCCGTGCCACAGCCAACATCAAGTAGGGTTTTAAATGACATCAAGTCCATTTCTTTTTCGGCAATTTCCAACATCTTTGAAAATCCCTTTTTCTGATATTCGTAAAACAAGTTATAAATTGGTGCTATTGAATTAAATAGAGATTCGCTGTTTTTTTCTTTCATAAATAAGAGCCTTCTTTCCTTCATATATTAAAAAACATAGTAGCAAATAAATAGGTGGCATTAAATATCACCATTCTTTAGCAAGTCGAAGGGAGAAATCTCGGCGATTAGCATGGTTGATGAAATTATGAATTGATAACTTTACTAAGCAAGGAAAGGTCGTTATTGCCGCCAGTGATTACAAAACACACCTTATCGTCTGGTTTCACAGATAACTTTCCTTCAATTGCAGCTGCAATACCTAATACAGCAGAAGGTTCAGCAACTAATTTTGCAGTAACTAAAGATTCTTTCATTGCCATAAGAATACTTTCATCAGTTACTGACACAAGTTCATCAACTAAATCTTCGATAATTGTAAAATTCGTATCATTTGCACGATCAGTACGCGTACCATCGGCGATAGTATTGACTGATTCTAGCCATATAGGTTTGCCAGCTTCACGACTAGCTGCATATCTTGAAGCTCCTTTAGGTTCAACTCCAATTACTTTAATGCTTGGCTTTATGGTTTTTACTGCCGTTGATACACCGGATATTAAGCCTCCTCCACCAATTGGTAAAACAACAAAATCCAGGTTAGGTTCATCTTCTAAAATCTCAATACCAATTGTGCCTTGACCAGCGCGAACATAAAGATCATCATAAGAATGAATCAATGTTTTTGATTCCTTTTCAACCAATTCATCAGCTTTTGCAATTCTCTCACTTGACAGGACTCCTTCAAATAAGACATTTGCTCCATATTGCTTAATGCCACGAAGCTTAGCTGGATTATAATTTGTTGCCATTACTATTACAGCATCAACGCCTAATAGGTGAGCTATATAAGCGACACCTTTGCCATGATTGCCGCTGGAAGCACAAACTACACCGTTTTCTTTCTGCTTATCTGACATGGCAAGTAAACGATTGCTTGCACCACGGAGTTTAAATGATCCTGTAATTTGTAAATTTTCTGGCTTCAAATATACTTTGCATCCCAATTTTTTATCAAGAGCAGGCACACGTAATAATGGTGTGTGTATTATATAATCCTTTATTCTTTTATGCGCTTCAAGAATATCATTAAATATTAACATCATTACATCTCCTTATAAAGTTTGAATATTGCTTATTATACTCCGTCATTTTAGTTTTGTTCACTCGTTTAGTCTTAACAATAGTAGGATTTACAATAATAGCATAACAAACAGTTATTATGATTTCAATGTAAAAACATACACTGTGTTTAAGTGGGAACAGATGATTTTGTTGTTCATAAAACAATCGGCTTGCTGAACTCAGCAAGCCGAAAAGTTATTTAAATAAGGATAAAGGCAGACTACCTTTCCACTTGAATCTTTATTGGAGATGTTTGGGGAGGAAGGCTCATTGTGCAGATGGTGTATTCAACAGTAACTGTCTTTCCGTCTAATTCATAAATTTCAGATTCCATGTAGCTTCCCTTTTGAATATGGACAATTAAGTCATTCATATAGTTTCCGTCTTTTGACAAGAGTATTGAAAAGCCCTTGTCATTTTCAGTTACTTCTTTAACTGCTCCGGTGTATGTCGAAAAAATCTCGGGGGTTTCAATTACTCTGATTTTTTCGGCATTGGTCTCGGCAGGTATGCTTCTAGTAGAAACTGAATACTGAATGTCTAAAACGGTGCCAATCTTAAAATCTTTTGCTGTGCCGCCTTCAATTATTATGTCCATTCCGGCTCTAACAACTAAATCGTCGATTTTTTCTTCAAGGTTTCCGCCCTCAAGATAAAGAGTTGCGCCGTGTTCTCCGAATTTAAGGTCGCTGATGGTTCCCGTGTAATTGTAATGGTCGACTTTTACTTCCGAAATCTCTGAAGATACTTTAAGCAAGGCGTAGGGCTTTGTAAGGGCTTGCGTGGCCATATCGGTTGGTGGATTAACGCTGTATTCAACCCTAAGGGTATTGCCGTCAACTTCAATGTTGCTGAAATCAAAGGTGTAACCGCCTGTATTTTTTTCTTCTTCGACAATCAGAATGTATGAGATCTTGTCAACTGTCTTTATATAGCTTCCGGGAGTTGCTTTTTTTTCTACAAGCCAGTTTTCAATCGTTTTTTCGGTTCCCTCGAGTATTTCGACGTCTGAAGCATTTAAAAATAAATTGGTGTTATCAAGGGTGATGAAAAGACCTAGTATGTTTTCAATATCGGTTGCAGAAAGATAAGTGCGTCCTTCAACAATCAAGGGATTTGAACTGAGTTTTCCAAAAGAGCCGTTGACGCTAAAAACTGTATTGTCGATGTACATTTTAGACACGAAATTGTCTTTGCCTATATCTACGCTTCTGTTTGAGGCATTCCATTCTATAGAAAAGCCAGTTGCTTCGGCGAGTTCTCTAAGTGGGAAATGCAATAAATTGTTTTTGCTTATTGGTGAGCTTTCCATGACACCGGATCTTCCTTGGCTGTTCCAATTGAATTCAGGTTTTACTGAAATCAGAATCGGAGTTTTTTCATCATATAATACCGGCACGGGCGCCTCTTCAGTGTATAGCGCAAAGATTGGAGCTTCTGTGAAAAGTGTCGGAACTTCGGTTTTTTCACAGACAGCCGGCACCGGAATAGGCGCCACGTCGCTATCAGCGAAAGCCACCCCGATGTTTGCCATGCATAATACGGATAATATGATTAATGCTACGCGTTTTTTCATTTGTTGTTTCTCCTTTTTTCATTTGTTTTTTTAGGACTCATTCTTTTGACGGAATGAAGCATTATAAAGTTCCACAAAACGAAAAACAATCAAAATGAGTTACTGTTCGCTAGCGATTTATTTATGTTGAGTGATTAATGAATCTTGCAAATTTAAAAAATGAAAATAAATGGTGTATAATAAGTATATTCATTATTAAAAGCCATGCAATTCAAGTGCTATCATTGACCAAAAGCCATAAAGAAAGTGTGTTTGCAATGCAGAGTGGTAGCGAAGCTATAGAAGCGGATAAGCAGTGTTAACCAACTCATAGGACTCGATTTGATTTACAATTACCGAATAACTGATGGTGTATGAGCGAAGGTAAACGATTGCCTGATAGAAAAAAAAGAAATAGCTTGTGTAAAAATAATTATATTCAGAAAGGGAAAATCATATGTTGTATTATTTGCCGATTTTTATTATTGTGATGTCAAATGTTGCTTATCACCTGAGTGCTAAAAGTGTTCCGAGGGAAATGGATTCGTTCTTCTTTCTGTCTCTGTTGTATTTCATATCCGGAGGAATATCTCTTATAATATATTTTATAAAACCGGAAACAAATTTGGGAAATGTATACACACAGTTCAAGTATATAAACTGGGTGCCTTTTTTATTTGCTTTTGGAATCATTGGGTTGGAGCTTGGGAATATTATGATGTACCGAGTGGGATGGGACATAAGTATTGGGGCTCTGGTTTCCAGCATATTGTTGGGGCTTGCGCTAATTGTAATCGGCTACCTTTTTTATAAAGAAAATATAAGCATGAAACAATTTGCAGGCATCGCATTTTGTTTACTTGGATTGGTGCTGATAAATAAAAGTTGATATGATTTGAAGATGATTATTGAATCAATTAAGCTTAAAGTTTTGGGACAAGTTCCATACCGCATTGATTGCTGGTAGCTGAAAAAATGATATTGCTGGATTTGTCGGTCAATACTATTGAGACTTTTCCAGATAAAACCTCTTTTATAGTCTTGACCATAGTTCCATTTTTAGGGGCAATCAGTTCCTTGGAATCGCTTGTTTCGCCATCCAATTTCAAGGTATGTTTTCTGTTATTGAATATCAGTGAAATGCGGTTTTCCGAGAATTCAACTACAGATAATTTTGATCCGGTATATGTGGCAAATCTATATTCATCCTCGCCAATCTGAAAATTACAGATATAGCCTGTAAATGAGAACATCATGAAGGGTATTGTTGCAACCGAGCAGAACAGGCTCGCATCAGGATTTTCGAAGTGGTTTGACTGTATCCAAATGTATTTGTCAGGAAATGAGCGTCCCCAATCCTTTTCAATATAGCCTTTTCCTCCGGTAAAATCGATGTTTTCACCGTTGATTTCAATCGAGCCAGTTAAATCATGGTTCATGCTTATGACCCCGTGCTTGCACTCCATGAAAGGCATATAGCTGAAAAAACCCATTATATTCGGCCGAAGAGCCGATTTTTTGATTGGGGAAAGTTGACCAATATGGATCTTTCCATCAACCGAAAGATTGTCCGATTTTATGCTTAAATTGATGCTGGACAAGGAAAAAGAATTTTCGTTAATTTTTACTGAAAAAGGTTGATCTTCGCTTGTAAAGTCGCCGATTGGGTAGTTTACATTATATGATTCTATTCCGGTGCTTTTGTTATGATGGATACACTGTATAAAGCAGTGCGAAGTCTTTTTATTGTAGCTCACTCCTGGAATGAAACTGACGGTGTTTTTTCCGTCAGACGTAACAAGCTTGTAGTACCAGCCTTCGAAATAATTTTTATTGTATAATTTCTTTTGAAATACTTCGGGATGCAAGTGTTTATTCATGAGGGCACCTTTTTTTATGACTTGCATTTACTATAACATCAAAGAGATAATGGCAACAAGCATATGCGACAAAAATAAGGGTTGCATAAAGACGGAGTAGAGTATATTTGAGAGATTCATCAGGCATGGTATAATAATTTCAATCATTCAGAAAGATAAGAGGATATCGACATGAAAAATGCAATTGCAAGACGCAAGTCTGAAAGAAGTTACAATGGTAATCCGTTGACGGAAGAAGACGAAAAGAAGCTGATTGCATATATTGAAGACGATAAAAATTTAATGGGGATCAATGGCAACAAAATCAAGATACATTTTGTAAGGACTATTGGAGATAATTCCGGCAGAATAGGAACCTATGGTGTGGTTAAAAAGGCCCCTGGATATGTGGCAGCCGTGTGCGATAACAATCAAGATGCAATGCTCGATTGTGGATATGTCTTTGAAAAATTGCTTTTGCATCTTGAGACCATAGGAGTAAGTACGTGCTGGCTTGGGGGGACATTCAAAAGGAGTCAGATTAAGGTTCCGGTTAGTGAAGAGGAAATAATCCCGATCATATCACCTGTCGGATACTCTTCGGGGAAAAAGACTTTTTCGGATAAAACGGTCAGAAGGTTAGCGAAATCAGACAGCAGGATTGATTTTGACAATTTGTTTTTTTACGAGAATTTCAAACAAAGCATTCCAGAAGGGCAAAGCAGAGGTGTGCTTGAATGCGTAAGGCTAGCTCCCAGCGCTTCAAATAAACAACCATGGCGCCTTGTGCTTAGGGAGGACGGTACGGCACATTTCTATATTGAAAGAACGCCGAATTATGGCGGGGGTAGATTGAAGTACGATATTCAAATGGTGGATATGGGTATTGCGTTAAGCCATTATGAAATATGCAAAGGATCGGCAGAGTTTTTTAAGGAACAGCCTGGATTGCAGATGCTAAGCGAATACAGTTCATATGTAATGAGTGTTAAATAGTTGCGATTAGAATATTTATATTGAATTTTAAATTGATTTGATTTATTAAATATATTAGGAGTTGGTGTATATGGGAGATGTTTTCGGTAAAAAATTATATTCGTTGAAGGAATCATATGTTATTACATATTTGGTTTTTCTTTCATTGGGAAAGTTTATATATGCTAAAAAACATAAGATTTTAAGTGAGCAATTTATTGAGCGTATTATGCTTTCTGTCACAGAAGTAAATGGGTGCCAAGTTTGTTCTTATGCTCACACAAAAATGGCACTTGAATCAGGAATGAACAATGAAGAGATTCAAAACATGTTGGCCGGTGTAAAAGATGATGTGCCGCCCGATGAAATGCAAGCGGTTATGTTTGCCCAGCATTATGCAGATTCGAGGGGACTTCCTTCAAAAGAATCTTGGGAACGGATTGTAGAAAGATATGGAATCCCTAAGGCGCAGGGAATTCTTGGAGCAATACGAATTATAATGTGGGGTAATGTATATGGGATTGCAGGGAGTTCTTTTGCAGATAGATTCAAAGGCAAGGGAAATGAAAGAAGCAACCTGTTATATGAACTTGGAATGATTATTACAATTATATTTTATTTGCCTATTGCCCTTGCTCATTCATTATTAGCAAAGGTGTTTGGAGCGCAGCCTATAAAATTTTAATCATTGCTTATATCATAGTTATAGAACTGGAAAGAGAGGATTAGTTAATGAAAAGACTTGTTTTAGCATATTTTTCACCGACGCATACGACGCAGAAGCTTGTAAGAGCAATAGCAGAGGGAATGGAAATTGAAGAAATAGTAGAGAAAGATATGACAATTGGAAGTGGCGATAAATTTGAGGCTGCAGAGGGCGATGTTTTAGTCGTCGGAGGTCCGGTTTATCAGGGCAGAATTCCGGCGGTGGCCGTTGAGAGGCTTAGCAAAATTAAAGGCAAAGGGCAACCGGTGGTTTGCCTTGCGGTATACGGCAACAACAGATTTGGAGATGCGATAATCGAGCTGGCGGGTATGGTGGAAGAGTCAGGGCTTGTGCCTGTTGCTGGAGCAGGATTTGTTGGAGAACATTCATATTCTACGGATAAATGGCATATAGCGAACGGAAGGCCTAACGAAGAAGACCTTGCGCTTGCAAGGAAATTTGGAAAGCAAGTCATAGATAAACTTAAGTGTTCAGATGATTGGAAGCTGGGCCTTAAAAACTTGAATCTACCCGGTGAAATGCCAACCGAGCCAGCACCTGGAATGCCATATATGCAAACGGTTATTAATGATAAATGCACTGGCTGCAAGATATGTGTTGATGCGTGTCCTGTAGGAGCCATAGATGAAGAGCTTATATGCGATGGTGATAAATGTATAAAATGCTGCGCGTGTATTAAGGCTTGCCCGGAGAATGCTAGAGAGTTCAATAGTCCCGTCATAGAAAAATTTTCTGAGAAGCTATCCAAAGTGGAGGATAAAATACCGGAAGTATTTCTTTAATAAGGTATATAGCAGTAAAGGTATCCATACAATTTTGGACGGGCACTTATATGATATTGAAAAGGCCATGTATGAGCAGATGCAGGAAACAAACCTGCAGGAATTATTGGAAGAGACAAAACCCTATATGTGATTGTGAATGTGAATGTGAATAAAATATTGATTAGCTTAGCAGCGCCGGGAACGATTTGGTTTGTCCAAATTTTATCCGGCGCTTTTATGGAAAGAATGATTGTTTCAAGCTTTCTTTAAGGTTCTTTCAATATAGTGTGTTTATTGAAGTGTTAATAAAAAACAATCAAATATTGGAGGAAGATATGAAAAAGATTATTTGCATAGTATGTGCTATTGCATTAGTTATTGGTATAACTGCATGTAGCAACAATGAAATTGAGGTGACTCAAGAAGTAAGCGAAGACAATATATTTAGTGAAGCGATTGAAGATGGAATTATAACTGAAGGAGAATCAACGGAATTAATGGCATACTTGGAAGCAAATGATCCTAGGCAAAATGAGACTCAAGAGCAGGGCGGAGAACCTGCTAGTCCTTTTATAGGCGCAGCAGAAGAGGGTATCATAACAGAGGAACAGGCTTCTTTGCTAGAAGAAATTGTTGAATTACCAGGCATGGATGATAATCAGGGAGCTATGGCCGGCCAAGGTGGACCGAGCGCGGATTTGGAAAATATGCTTAGCATAGAGGAAGCGAATGCGCTTGAGAGCGAATTACTCGAATCCGCAGGTTATGCAGCAAGCATTGGAGGGTATCCCATTGTAGATACGAATCAAACAAGCTTTTTTTCAAATGAAGGTATAATCGAGGAACCGGCAGTAGGTGAAGCGTTTTACGGTCAAGACGCATCTCACGTAGGCAATCAGCCTAGCTATACAGACAATGGGGACGGAACGGTTACTGATAATGTAACTGGACTTGTTTGGCAACAGGACCCAGGTGAAAAGATGGATTGGGAAACGGCTGTAAATGGGCTTGATGCCTTTAATGAAGAAGCGCTTGGTGGATATTCTGATTGGAGAATACCAACAATCAAGGAACTATATTCATTAGTTGATTTTTCCGGCTCAACGAGAACAAGCTCAGATACTTCGGTGCCGTATATAGATACAGATTATTTTGTCTTCCTTTATGGAGATGAAGCTGGAGAACCAAGATTTATTGATTCACAAATCTTGACATCCACCATTTATGATTCGGACACACTCGGAGGAAATACGACTGTGTTTGGATACAACTTTGCCGATGGACGTATAAAGGGATATGAGATAACAAAGGAGTTCTATTGTTACCATGTGCGTGGAAATATAAACTATGGTCAAAACCTGTTTGTAGAT
>CAZTZB010000031.1:0-11936 GCA_964617505.1 uncultured Peptostreptococcaceae bacterium
TTTTTACAAATTCTGAACTCATAGTTGTGTGCCTCCTCTAATTATATGTGAGCTTATTCCCCTGTTTCAGGGGTTATCATCTGTTTGTGGATTGCAGCTCCCAAGACTAAAGTCACGGGTATTCCAGCTCTTCTCATAAAAAAAGCTTATCATGTTACAATTATACATTATATCACACATGATGTATAAGCGTAACCAATAAACCTCTCTCCTATGCATATCCTTGTAAATTATACCACTCGTCAACTCTTTGTAAACCCTTTTTTGCCATTTGAATATGGTTTTAAGCTTTTTCGAAGACTTTCACAAGGTTTCAACCGATTTCAGTCCCTTTTCAAGTAAAAAAATATACATTTTCAAGAGACCTTCTTAAAATCGATATTTAAAAATTCATCAACAAAACCTCTATTTCCCCATTGGAAGAGTTGCAGCAAATACTGCCGATGAAACAAGGATAATAGTTGCTCCCGATGGCAATGAATATTTGTACGCCAAGCCCAATCCAACTAAGGTGAAAACAAAACCCAAAACTGATGCAATCGCCATTGTAGATTCAATTCGACTCGTAAAGCGTCCGGCAATCATGGGTGGAATGGTTAGAAGCGCTATTGCCAATATAATTCCTACCAGCCTGAGAAGAACAACCACCGAAATACCTACAATAATATAAACAAAGTAGTCGAATATACTCTTCCTTCCAGCTGAGATTTCTGCAAAAGTTTCGTCAAAAAGGTAGGACTTCAAATGCTTCATGTATGCAAATGCCAACGCAACAACAAGTATTGTCAGAATAGCCATTGGATACAAATCAAAAAGTCTGACCGCTTCTATATCCCCAAACAGATAAGCATCTATGTTTATCGATCCAGGTTTAAGATAAATGAATATGCTTCCTAGCGCCATTCCTAATGCCCAGAGCACTCCAACCAGCCCATCCATGTGCCTTGAATCCTTTTGTTTAATCGCCGCCATTATGATAGCCCCTGCCACTGCAAATGCCAACGCACCCCAAACAGGTTCGAAGCCCATAAGAAATCCAAGACCAACCCCTCCAAAAACCATATGAGCTATCCCGCCGCTCATCATTACTATGTTCTTTTCTACTATTACAGTCCCAACTATTCCACACAATACGCTCGCAAAAACTGCACTGATAAAAATCCTGTTCATGAACATATTTTTAATTATATCATCCATCAACTTTTGCCCCCTTCTCTTTTGTGGGGCCTAAGTACACGATGAGGCACACCATGGGCCAAAAGATCCACAGGGCAGCCAAATGTATGCTCAATTATATTTTCATTTATTTCAGATTCACCGTGATAGAACAATTCAACATTTACGCAAGCGATGCTTTTTACATATGACGATACCACGCCCAAGTCATGCGTTATTAAAATAATGGTTATATCCTTGTTGATTTCCTTCAGCAAATCATATATTCCATCCTTGGCTTTTGTATCCACGCTGGCTGTAGGCTCGTCAAGAATAAGTATTTTAGGCTCCGAAACCAGCGCCCTAGCAAGAAGCATCTTCTGTGTTTCCCCGCCTGAGAGCGTTTTTACGATATTCTTTTTCAAATGTTTAATTCCAATTTTTTCCATTATAGAATCAGCTTTAATCATTTCTTCGCTTCCATACTTTCTAAAAGGCTTCACCTTTCCAAGCATGCCCGTTAAGACTACCTCCTCAATACTGATTGGAAAATCTTTCTCAAATGTCGTGAATTGAGGAACATACCCCACCACGCCACGAGCCTTCTTGGGAGGCAATCCATATATAAGCACACTTCCTTCACTCGCTTCCTTGATTCCAAGTATCACCTTGGCAAGTGTCGTCTTACCCCCTCCATTGGGGCCGATTATACCGAGAAACTCCCCCTCCTCAACCTTCATATTCACATTGTTCAATACACAATTATTGTCATAGCATACTTTAAGGTTTGTAATTTCAATAGCTGTTTCCATGAGACAATTCCACCCTCCTTCCCCTAATCATATCCGTTTTCTAATCTTTCTTACGCTTGGCCGGCTTGCATAGGTCTTTCTTTTTCCCAGACTTGCGGCCGCATTTTTCGCACTTGTATTTTTTCTTATCCATGGATTCAAGGCGCTTCTTGTATTCTTCCTTATCAAGCTTGCATGCTTTCATAATAAGCACCACCTTTTCTTTAAAACTGGACTCCGGAGGCCAGTTTGTGCAAATAACTTTTTTGATTTCCCCTTTATCTTTTACGCCTCACAATCATTTATACCCATTTATAAGCTAATTAAATAGAGCCGTCCAAAAAAGGACGGCTCGGCATAATGTTGTTATTGGTCATCTTTATTCGTTTATAAACGCATCCTTAAAGTACTCAGCCATTTCGTCTATGTTGTTGGCTCTCATATCCTTTGGCAAAAGCGGCAACTTGGCAATGCTTTTATCACTAAAGAAATCCTCGATCTCAGCAACATACTTGATTTCGTCTTCTTTTTTAATTTTCCAGAAATCATCCGACATTTTTTCTGGAAGTATTCTGTTTATGACTAATTTTCTTACAGGCATGTTGTATTTCTTTAGAATATCAATAGCCTTCTTGGTTTCCTCAATCGGAAGCTTTTCGGCGTTTAAGACAAAAATGAAATCGAGCTGTTTATCATCAATCATTATCGTTCTGGCCTTCTCCATATTCGTCTTTCTCCTATTCAATATCTTCAAAATAGGATCATGGTCAAGATATGCCTTAGAACCCCTGTCTACCGACTTTGTCATTTGCGAAACCTCAAGTGCCCTCTCTCTTTTTGCAAGAAGCGAATCCATCCAAACACCCAAGAGCTCGGGAAGCGAGAACAGTCTAATAGTATGTCCCGTAGGCGCTGTATCGAATACTATTTGGTCATAGTCGTCGGTTTTTTCCACTATTATTTCTATCATCTTGTCAAAAACTGCAGACTCATGGGTTCCTGGCGAAACAGCCGATGCATCAAGCTGGCGATTGATTTCTTCCATTATTACAGGACTTATAACCTTCCCCAGGCTGCGCTTAACCCCTGAAATATATTTATCGCTTTCAAATTCGGCATCTATTTCCAGTCCGTCTAAGTTTTCCCTAATCGGCGTAACATCCATGCCTATCTTCATTTCAAAAATATCTGAAATAGAATGGGCCGGATCCGTTGAAATAATAAGAGTTTTCTTACCCTGCTTAGCTGTATATGCGGCGAAAGCAGCCGAACAACTTGTTTTACCGACTCCGCCCTTTCCTCCAAAAAATACAATTTTATTCATATATATCACTCCTCATTTGAAATTTCTTCTATGCATCGAGATCCCAGTCTCCCCATTTTTCTTCCCATATTGATTTTCTGCCCATCATCCTTCTCTGCCATTTTTCCAAATCCTCAGCAAGATAAGGAAGAAGTTCCAATGTGTAGTAACTGGTTGGAATGGGAATTCCCAAATTATCGGCAAAACAAATCAACATAAAATCATCCATTTGGTCCACAGCTTCCTTATCAAGCATAGATCTTGATTTTCTGTTAAAATCCGTTGCCGCACCGAAAAACTCTTTCATAAATTGAAAGAATCCAATTTTTTCATCGTATCTAGACATATCATCATCTCCTTCATCCAAGCGATTTTATTTTTATAATTATATATCAAAATAACCGGGTTTTGACTTCAAAAAAGCGAAAAGCGGCAATGAATGCCTGTTTTGCATATATAGGTCTCCAAAATACCCCCCACGCCTATTTATATTTTATCACATACGTCAAGAGGTTGAAACTCCATAAAGAAAGTCCCGGAATTTTCCGGGACTTTCCAATTAATAAAATATGTTGCCATACGTTATTCCATGTTAACCTTTTGGTTTAAATAGCTATATTGCCTAAGCTTAAACTGCGCTCTTTATTTTAAAGTCTCCATAGCTGCTTACCCCATGCTCTTTTAAATCAAGCCCAACTATTTCCTCTTCCTCTCCGACTCTCAAACCTATTGTCATATCAATCACCTTGAATAATACAAAAGCTGTTGAAATTGTCCAAAGCGCTATTGCCCATACTCCAACCGTCTGAGTTATCAAAAGGGCCGTTCCTCCTCCATATAGAAGACCTCCATCGGTTGCAAAAAAACCAACCAATATCGTTCCTGAAAATCCGCATATTCCGTGAACAGCAGAGGCACCGACCGGATCATCTATTTTAAGCACATTTTCAATAAATTCGACTCCAAATACTACTAAAACTCCCGATATGAGGCCTATCGATGCGGCGCCGACCAAGCTTACCGCATCTGTGCCTGCCGTGATTCCTACAAGTCCGGCCAAAGCTCCATTTAGAGTCATGCCAACATCCGGTTTCCCCCATTTTAACCAGGTGAAAAGCATTGCCGATGTCGCAGCCATAGCGGCCGAGAGGTTTGTAGTCATGAATATGTGGGATATGTCTTCAAACGCCATCCCAGAAAGAGTGGACCCAGGGTTGAATCCGAACCAGCCAAACCAAAGTATGAAAACTCCAAGGGCTCCCATTATCATATTATGTGCAGGTATTTTATTAGCTTTGCCGTCTGCTTTATATTTTCCTATTCTTGGTTTAAGCATATAGGCTCCTACGAGTGCAGCCATACCACCCAAACCATGAACTACGCTAGAACCGGCAAAATCGTGGAATCCCATTGCGGAAAGCCAACCGCCTCCCCATACCCAATGTCCAACCACTGGATAAATAAGCGAAGTCATGAAGAGGCTAAATATCAAATACGCCAGGAACTTTGTTCTTTCTGCCATCGCTCCGGATACAATAGTAGCAGCCGTTGCGCAAAATACCGTTTGAAAAATCAAGAACGCCTCAGTAGGTATATTAAGACCTATATGTGAATAATCCCCCATCGAAAAAAGATTTACTGTTCCGAAAAGTCCATAATTAGAAATTCCGAACATGAGTCCAAAACCCAGAATCCAATACATGATTGATCCAATTGAAAAGTCCATCAAGTTTTTCATTATGATGTTCCCAGCATTTTTCGATCTGGTAAAACCTGCCTCCACCAAAGCAAAACCAGCTTGCATGAAAAATACAAGTGCCGCCGCAATAAGAACCCACATTGTGTCGATTGCCGTCATAGTCAAACCTTCCATAAAATCACTCCTTTTCATTTTTTTTAGTTTGTATTGAATATAAAAAGACCCAACGTCCCTATAATAAGGACGAAAGTTCATTTTCAGCGGTGCCACCCAAATTGCTCTATCGAACCTACTCATTTCTTTTCGGTCAGAAATTCTTAGATGTTCTTAGGCACAATCCTTCTGTCGGTCTCATACTGTCACAGGCTCGCTTGATTTCAGATTTAGTTTACTCTTATCTTCAACGTCCTTTTGTTCTATTGTTTTTTTGTACTTTGTATACTTAATATAGTTCAGAATTATATGGTTATTTGCATCATATGTCAATGTTTTTACGAAATATATTTTATTATTTTTTAATAATTGTATATATAATGCACTTTTTCCGAACATTATTGTTTGTATACTATTTTTTGTTCGTTATATTACATATTTAAAACCCCGGCGTATAAACAGCCAGGGTTTCATTTTTTTTATAAATTATTTTTTCAATGCTTCTAAGTTCATCTATAATGTTCACTTTTTTTCTCAAAACCATGCCAATAAATAGTCATTTATACAAGTGTTACCTAAATAATAGTTTATTTATATAATAATACTTGCAATAGAAAATTTATCTTTGATTTTAAGTTTCTCGATTGTATTATTATAAATTTCCGCATTTCCTGTTGTGAATATTTCAATCGAGGTATCTATCTTCTTGTCTTCTTCCAACATATTATTATTTTTTAATGTCAGTTTGATTTTTTCTGCAAGATAATAGGCCGGGTTTATTATTTCCAAATTCGGTGCTTCCAGCTTAAATAAATCTTCAACAATTGGGTAGTGAGTACATGCCAATATCAAATGTGAAACTTCATTGCCTTTTTTTATATTATTTAAATGATGCTTAATATCGTTTTTAATAAGGGGCGAGTCAAAATCTCCGCTGTCAATCAATCCAGCTAAGTTCTGAGACGGTTCACTAATAATTTTCATATTGCCATTTCCGCTTAAAATCTTTTTTTGGTATGATCCAGTCTCTATTGTAAATGCAGTTCCCAGTATTCCAATATTGTCTTTTTTACTATCAATGACATGCTCCACCGTTGGAGTTATTATATCTAATATTGTAAAATCATATTTATCTTTATAATCCTCAATTAATGTCGAAATGGTATTGCATGCAATTCCGACTACTTTAACTCTCTTTTCATTTAAAAAATCTAACATATCCAGTGTAAGTCTTAAGATTTCTTCCTTGCTTCTATTCCCATAAGGGCAATTCAAATTGTCCCCTAAATAAATTATTCCCTCATTGGGCAACAACTCCCTTAGTTCCTTTACAACAGTAAATCCTCCTATTCCCGAATCTATAACACCAATTTTTTTTCTATGTTTCATATCCAAATCCCCCCATAATCTGCTATCAAAAGATGTACGTTTTTCAATACTCACATGCCATTTAAAATTTCAGCGGTTTCCTCAATCTCTTTGTCCCTTATGTCGTTTATGTCTTCACTCGATTTTGAAACTGCCTTAAATATTGTTCTCTCCATGAATTTCATTTTGCGCAATTCTATTTTTTGCCCAAAGTATTTTACGAATATGGCATTGTCAATCAGCTCATCCGAAAAATTTTCCCTTAGGTATGTCTCAGCCTTGGCTTCAAATCCGCAACACACAAAAAAAGCATATTTCTTGTTCGCGAGTTGCACTTCGTTTTCAGCAACATAGCTCAAAAGCTCCTTGTGCACCTTTCCGGCATAAATCGAAGTACCCAATATAACCCTTTCATACCCGTCTATAGATTCCGGCTGATTCTTTTTAATATTAACACAATCAACACTTCCATCCAGTTTTTCCATAAGC
The DNA here is from genome assembly GCA_964617505.1 of uncultured Peptostreptococcaceae bacterium. Classification (GTDB taxonomy): domain Bacteria; phylum Bacillota; class Clostridia; order Peptostreptococcales; family BM714; genus BM714. The sequence goes on from CAZTZB010000031.1 coordinate 6,959, forward strand.
TTTTCAGCCGCCATTTCTGTCGCACCATGCTTAGAAGCGCAAACGATTAATGTCTTCATTTTATTCTCCTTTCATATCTGCTTCGTCCATATCCGCCGTTTTCACTTTATTGCCGAAGTCCCGACTTTCTTCTTTACCGCAAAGGCTGATGCCCCCGCCATGACTAGAAAAATTCCCAAAATCTTAACCATACCCATAGGCTCATTGAATATCGCAAATGAAAGAATCGCAGCAAATACCACTTCAGTAGATGCCAAAATTCCACCCTTTGAAGATTCTATTCCGTATGTATAGGCTTTTATGTATATACTATATCCAATAACCGTCGGAATCAACCAATGCAAAATTGCGACTCCTACCATTTCAAGCGACCAATCAGCATTCAATATTCCAGCAATTTTAGAAAATGGCAAAAAGAATATCCAGCCAAAAACCATTGCGTAAAATATTATTGTCATTTCATTGTAGCCCTTTGATAAATATTTGCACAGTATAGTGAAAATAGCATACGCCACTCCCGCTCCCAAGCCCGTAATTATTCCCCGTGAATTGATCGCCAAATTTGCCATATCTCCTCCCGTGCATACCAGCAAACATCCCGAAAAGCTTAAAATCATTGCAATTCCCTTTGCGAAATTAAAAATTTCACCAAAAACAAAGTATGACATAACCGCAATGAATGCAGGCGATGTGTAAAGAAAAACAGTAATAGTCGAAACGGAGGTTAAACGGAGAGTTTCAAAATATAGCCAATTCAAAGCTGCCTGTCCTATCAATCCGAAAAGCATTGTAAGCAAAATGCCTTTGCGGTCTATTTTAAAATTTGCAGGCCTAAAAAATGCAAAAACAAAAAAAAGAATAGCAGACGAAGCAAACATCCTTAAAAAAGCGATCTGATTTGAATCCAGCCCTCCATCGAGCAAAAAGCTCCCGAAAATACCATTTGTCGCCCAAAGAAACGCAGATAGAATAACTAGAGAATAGCCTTTAGATTTTTCTTCCATTCCCATTCCTCCTAAGCATCCCGATCCTTAACATACAAATATAAATCGCAATTGTCGTCATAGAAGCATATTTGATTTTTCCCTTTTGCTTTGGATTTGTACATTGCAATATCAGCTTTCTTAAGAATTTCGTCATAGCCAGACGCATCGGCAGGATACATAACTGCCCCTACTGAATATGTAACATCCTTATTCCCTATCTTTACGTCAAATCCCGAATCAATCCTTTCAAAGACCTTTTCAACATCTTGCCTATACTCACAATTAATAAGCATGATAAGAAATTCATCTCCGCAAAGCCTTCCAACCAAGTCGTTATCACGAACATCCCTTTTAAAACAAGCCGCAACGCCTTTCAGTATGCGGTCCCCTTCGCTGTGTCCATAGGAATCGTTAATTTCCTTAAAATTGTCAAGGTCTATAAACAAAAACCCAAAGGGCTGGCCAATTTCGATTTTTTCTTGAACTAATTGTTTTGTGTACTCCCTGTTGGGTATATTGGTCAATTGATCGTACATTGCCAATTTTTCCATTTTCAACGATAGGCTTGTTTTTTCCATGCTTATTACAGATATAAGAACCGGTGGGAAAAATATAAAAAAGAAAAACAAAGGCAATCCAATTCCAGGATTTTGGATTCTCAAGTATAAAAAAGTGGTTACAATCATCCAAAATGATATGGTAGCCAATGTTATGACTTTTGTAAAAAGAAAGGGAATGACAATAACTAGTACTATTATATATACAAGAAAAAGTTGTGCGTCAAAATCGTTAATCACCGTCAAATACAATACTGTTCCGACAATAGTTTCAAGCATTATAGTTGCTATGTTATTTAAATAATTTTCATTTCTTTTAAAGAATCCAATTATAATACATAGAATCATTACAGCAATAAAAGGATATTTCAAGTAGGATAATCTAACATATCCATCTATTTTTTTCACCATATAACCATCTGACAGCATTACACCCATAATGCCGGTTAAAAGTGAAACTGTATAAAGAGTTTTCGTAAATTTGTTTGTACCTAATCTTTTACTACTCATAGATATGCCTCATTTTAGCCACTGGCTGATTTTTGTTTTTCCTTAACTTTAAAAAAATTGCAATCTCTATGTATACATCTATATAATACCACTTTTAAATATTTATTATGTATTTTTTTCCAAAATAAAGAAAGCGCCCTTAAGATACGGGCGCTTGTAAAAAATTAAATCATTTCATTATCTTAACGTATAACCTGTAAAGCATTACTGCCGACTGAGCTCTCGTTGCTTCTTCATCCGGCGCAAATCGTCCTTCGATTCCCTTGATAAGACCATGATGCACGGCGCAAACAGCTCCATCCTCCGCCCACGAAGCAATACTTGCGGCATCATTAAACTCATCCTCAAGGTTTATTTCTCCTTGTGAATATCCATAGTTTTTTAGAATATTAGAAAGAACTACTCCCTGCTCCTGACGTGTAATCTTTCCATTCGGATCAAACAATCCTTTCCCTTTTCCATTCATAATACCTGCCGATTTAACCGAAGCAACAGCGACTGAATACCAATCAGTATCTGCCACATCTTCAAATCCTGTTTCATAGCCATCAGACTCAGACAAATTCAGCATCCTCGCCGCAATCGCCGCGAATTCTGCACGCGTAATATCATTTGAAGGATCGAATACGCCCTGGCTTCTTCCATTTATGAATCCCTTGCCTGCCATGGCACTTACTTCATCTTTCGCCCAGGCGGCTAACGCCATGTCTTCAAACAAAACACTCGATTCATCAACAAAAAACTTGCTGAAATGATTTGTCTCGAAAACAATCATGCCCGTTTCCGCCTTGTATACTCCTCCAACCGGAAGAACACTTCCGTCGTCATTAAGCCAATATACCGTCAATGCATCGGCGTTGTCGGTTTCGGGATTAAAAGGAATGGAAACCGTCATTCTTCCATTAAAGTCTGTTTTCTTTACTCCATCCACAAAGAGATTCATGTCGATAACTCTTGCGCCTTTAGGCACATCGGCGTCCTCCGGCAAATCTTTTGCATCTACTGATTTTACTTCCACCACAACTTCTTTATCCATGTCTTCTTCTCTAAGCGTATCGACGCCAAGCGCCAGCTCTGCCCAAGGCGTTATAAGTGCAACTTCGTTAAGGTCTTCATCAAAGGCTCTTCTAAGAGCTCCCCATGCAAAAGCGACGGAAGCCGTATCGCCATCTTCTTCAACTGTAACTTCAACCCTGCTTTTTAAAGCCTTATCAAGAACAATTCCTTCATCCTCGAAAGCCTCTTTCATTGCCACTGCCTGCTTGACAGATGCCTTGGCAAGATTTTCGAGCGCAGAAGCCCTCATCTCGGCAGGCTCGCCATTTCTAATATCAAGGGAAGTCTCTCCAGCTTTCTTAATGGCCGCTTTAGCCAAAAGCAATAGCATTTCTTTTGAATCTTTACCTTCCTCTTCCATCAAGGCGTCGAATGCATAATTCAGCTCATCAATTGTTGCATCTTGATTTTTGAGAACTTCTTCTGCAACATTCTTCGCATCGGTTTTCTCATTCAATCCACTGGCAGACGAATTATCCCCCACATCATTCCCCAAATCTACTGTATATACCCACTTGATATCGTCCCCATCTTCTGCTTCGACACTATCGGCGCTATAATCAGGAAAATCACCATTAATACTAAACATCCAGCCGCTCTGCCCTCCGTAGTCGAATGCAGCCAAACCATCTATCTCACTCATGTATCCACCAGATGCATCGTATGATATGTTTTGAATATCCAATACCATCTCTGTTACATCAAGGATGGAATCTCCATTGCCGATTGTCATAGAAGTCTTAGAAAGGATAGTATTATTGTCATATCCCTTAATTGTTATATCTACGCTTTGATTATCCTCTTCTGGCTCTTCCGAACCAGTTTGTTCTTCAGCAGCTATGAAAAGCTCGTTATAATTATTATTCAAAAAGCTTTGTCCTGTGAATACTGACTGTTTCTCAATCAAATCAACCAATGCAAGGAATGCTTGTTCATCGGCACTTGAATTACCAAAGCTTCCTTCCTCATAAAATCCAACCAATCTGGTCAATAGACTTTCGTCTCCATCCATCCAGGAATCCGCCAATACGTTCTCCCCTATTGCTGCAAGCCCATTTATTACTGCTGATACAGTATATTGATTGGCTCCTTGGACAATGCTTGTTATTCTATTATTCAAATATAAAAGAGCATTGTTGATAGCATCGGCAACTCCTTCCGATGATTCATGATTTCCCATGGCAGCCAAACACATTGCCGTTACATCCGTCGACCCGAATCCGCCATCTTCACCTTGAAAGCTAAGCATTGCCGCTATGGCAGTTTCTTTATTATATTCTCCGCCCGTCATATCCAGCGCTATCATGCTCCATGCCAATTGCGTCGCATAGATACCTTCTCCTGAAAGCTCAAAAATCCCATTTTCATTTTGGCTATCAATAAGCGCCTGCGTATACTCGGATGTTTCTTCTCCTGCCGCATATTTTGCAATTATATTTGCCGCCAAATCAGTTGCCTGATTTATAGTAGTTCTTAAAAGAATTTTTCCAGCTATCGCAGATTGATCATCAATGCTCCCGCTATGCAAATATCCCAATGCTTCTCTGAAGGAATATGCAGAATCGTTGCCATAGCCACTTCTAAGTTCTCCAACTATTTGTTCAATAACCTCTAGGTTGGTCATACCTCCAAATGCAGAAGCTTCTGAATCATCCGGAATCTCGCTTCCAGCTTCCGATTCCTCTCCGTTATCCAAAATCAGATTGATATATGATTTCACAAGTTCGGGATAATTGTCCCCTTCTTTATATACAGATACTACATAGCTTCCAAATTCCAAAACAATCGCTACTATGCCTTCATCATCCGCCACATATTCTGTCTCACCTATCTTTACCACGGCTCCCGCCATCGGCTCCTCGCTCACGA
>CAZTZB010000031.1:12036-20110 GCA_964617505.1 uncultured Peptostreptococcaceae bacterium
TCACTCGTTACTGAGACGGTCTCTTCATACAAGTTTCCATCTGGTCCTTCAACTCTAACGTCTATGGAATCGCCTTCCCAAGGATTCAAATAATCAAACTCGAAAGCGCTTCTAACTAGTTCAGGATAGGCATCCCCTTCCTTGTAGACGGATGCTTCGTAGCTTCCGAATTCAATTTCCGGCGTTACTCTTCCATTTTCGTCAGCAAAGTATTCTGTCTCACCTATCTTTACCACGGCTCCCGCCATCGGCTCCTCGCTCACGACGGGATTAAAGCTTTCATCCCAGCTTGTGATTTCCTTATTTACTACTAACTCGATACTTAATCCGTTTTGTTCTGCGCTTACTCTTGGAATATATGTTGCATCAGCATAGGTATTCGAGTCATATGCCTTGTAGTGTAAAAGCAGTTCTTCCAGTCCTGTGAGACTTATGCCATCGAGTCCGGTTGATGAGCTATCCGTTCTTCCTCCGCGAATCTCATAGAGGCCCCAGCCAGTGCTGTATTCATCTCCGTAAATCCCCTCTATTGCATTTCCAGCTTCGTCTTTTATGCCTGTCAGGAAATATCCATATTCGCTTGCGCTACCTAGCACCCTATCTTCGCCGATTGCGCTTTGAAGAAGTTCAAGCCCATTGCTTTCACTCGTTACTGAGACGGTCTCTTCATACAAGTTTCCATCTGGTCCTTCAACTCGCACATCAATTGATACATCCGCCCCTATCACCCCATAAGCCGTTACCATTCCCGCATTCGGAAGAATGCCAAATAACATGGAAATAATTATTATAAAGCTTAAAACCCTTGATTTCATGAAGTCTTTCCTCCGTTTTTCTTAGTATAATTTGTCAATGAGTTCAGCGCACTCGGCCCTTGTCGCTTCCTTTTCTATATCAAAACCCTCATACTGCAAATCATGCAGCCAGGCATAATAAACGTATCCGTCGTACCATGTATCACCATTGAAGGCTTTAGCCTCCGCGTCAAGCCCTCTTGCCCTTACGGCCACGGCCGCAAGCTGGGCCCCTGTTATACCGCTTTCGGGATCAAAAAGCTCATCCGAAACTCCATTGAACATTCCGCTATCCACCGCAATTGCAACATAGGGCGATGCCCAGTGTCCCTTCATGTCGATAAATTCATTTGGATTTGACTGTGAGTTTTCCTTTTTCATTGCGTATGCGAGCATCTTTACAAACTCCCCGCGTTTTACTGAAGCGCTCGGCCTGAATGTTCCATCAGGGTAACCTGAAAGCACACCCTCCTCTACGAGTCTACTTATAGCCTCGTATCCCTCGGTTTCCTTTCCTATATCCGTCAAACTGTTTTTAGCTTTGAAGCCATCAAATACAGTCAAACGCCTTTTAAGCTCCGATTCGGCCCAAAGTCCATGCCAGGATGCCATGTAATTGCCCGAACTCATTGTCTTAAGATGCCTATACGATCCCTTTTCAATCCTGTAAGCCTCCAAACTTTCCTCCAGGCTGTAATCAATCGAGCGTCCCGTCTGTTTCCGCGCGATTATTTCCCAAGCAATACTCTCCGCCGTTTCCTTGTATTCGTTGTTCGATTCTATAAAGTCAAAGGCTTCCTCGATTGACTCTTCAGCCCCTCCAAGGTCCATGAGGTCAAGCGCCACAATAGCCATTGCCGTCAGGTCACCGTCAGATTCTTTCATTCCTATATAAACAGGAAAGCCTCCGTCTTCGTTTTGATTATCAAGAAGCCATTCCTTTGCTTTTTCCTTGTCATAGGAAGTATTTCCCGCGCTCTCAAGGGCTATGATTCCCCAGATATGTGCATTCAAAAGTTCATCGCCCGTGCCGCCTATATAATCGGCAAACTTTCCGCTAGCCATCTGGCTCATTGCAATTAGAGCCGCCTCTGCAGAAACATCCCTGCCTAGGGCCATAGCACCCATCATGTATGCCTCGTGGTCGGTAGTGATTTCCGAGCCATCTACGCTTTCAAGAATAAGTCCTTCCAAATCTTCACCCGCAAGGTGAAGAGCAAGTATTCCCCACTCGTCAATATCGTAATTAAGGAGAGCCTGGCTTGATAGCTCCTGTCCCCATGCAATGCCTGAAAAGAACATGCATGCAATCATTATAAATATAAATATATTTTTTCTCATTCCGCCACATCCTTTTGTAAAGATTCGTCGATTCTTTCATAGGCCAGCTTATCCTTGTATCTGCCAAGTATGGCAATCAGATCTTTTCCGAAGAAAAATGCAAACACACCATTTCCCGCAGCATGAAGCATATCAAAATAAAAGGATGCCGCATATACAGCTATAAAGCTTCTAATATTCAATGGATATATAAAGAAAAGCCAATGCCAAAGGTTCATTATCCAATCAAACATGAATCCCCACATAAAGGCATAGGCCGTAAATTGCCATCTGCTTTTGTGGATTTTGCTTTTGCTAAGCAGCCCGGAAATAAATCCTGCCAAACCCCAGGCAAGCATCTGCCACGGGGTCCACGGTCCATGGCCCAGAAAATTGTTCGAAAGAAAGGCCGCAATAGCGCCAGTCATGAATCCGAAGCTTGGCCCGAAAACAAAACCCGATGTTACAACTATAAATGTTGTCGGTTGTATATTAGGTAGTGCCGCAAAGAAAATTCGCGATACTGCCGCCAGTGCCGCTAGTGTTGAAACCAAGGCTATCTCGCGGGCATTGGTCTTTCTTTTTTCATAATGCCAAAATATTAAAGCCATGATCCCCATAAGAGCCAGGGCCAAGCCTATTCCCACTTTCATGACTCGATACGCCCCCTTTTCTGGCAAATACCCAACGCCTCTTCAAGGCTTAAGGGATTGGCCATACCATGGAATAAGCGATTTATATCTGTCGTAAAATGAAGGCCTCCTGAAAGTATTTCCCTTATCGGTCCGTCCTGAGCTATTTCACCATCAAACATTATCACCACTCTGTCGCACACATCAGCTACAAACTCCATGTCATGCGTAACAAGTACAATGGTTTTCCCCTTCTTTTGAAGACTTCTGAGGTAACTTGCAAGCCTTTCTTTGTAACCCCTGTTTAATCCCCTTGTTGGTTCATCAAGCAGCAGTATCCCGGGGTCAACCGCTAAAACAGAAGCCAGAGCAACTCTTTGCCTCTCTCCTCCCGATAAATCCCTCGGATTAACATCCCGATGGCTCTTTATATCCAAATCATTAAGAATCTCCTCAATAAAAGTAGAATCTTCCTTTTGGAAATTCTTTTGAGTAAAAAACAATTCCTCGTAAACAGTATCATTAAAGAGATAGTCGTTTGGCTCCTGTGAAAGGTATCCCACAGGGCCGCCCCTCTCGAAACTACCCTTGCCTGGCTTCAAAAGGCCTGCCATTATACGCAAGGCTGTGGATTTCCCGGCTCCATTGGCTCCTATTATCCCCAAAGTCTCCCCCTTACCCACATCAAGGTTTACTGAGCTAAGCGCTCTTCTTCCATTCTCAAACGAAAAGTCTACATTTTTAAATGCCATTATCTTTTCTTCTATTGGTTTTCCGACTATTTCCTCTACATCTCCGTCCACATCATAATTACCGTGGAGTAGCTTCCGACCTTCCTTTACGTTAAGCGGCAATTCATCCGAATGGAGCCTTGCAAAAAGTTCCGTTACAGGAGGCATGAAGGAAGAATCGTGCTTCCTTATCCACTTGACATATTCATCCGATTTTCCGTCAAAAGTTAGCTTTCCTTCTTCAAGAAAAACTATGCGATCGGCATAGCTCAAGCATTTTTCGGTTCTCTGCTCAACCAGGACGATGGTGAAACCCAAATCATCATTGAGCCTTTTAAGCAGATGCATTATCTCGTCAGCCGCCATAGGGTCAAGCTGTGATATCGGTTCGTCTAGAACAAGAAATCTATTGCGTACAGCAAGAGCCGCCGCAATTGCAACCTTCTGCTTTTCGCCACCTGACAGCTCGTATGTTTTCTTATCCTTCAAATGCCAAATTCCGAGTAGCGTAAGCACCTCCAGCACCTGTTTTCTCATTGTATTTCTTTCTATGCCCATATTTTCCAAGGGAAAAGCAACTTCCCTTTCAACCGTTTCCATTACAAGCTGTTTCTCCGGATCTTGAAAAACCATTCCTATATCACGTGTTCCTTCAACTTTCCCTTCTATTATTCCACCATAAAAATCGGGGACAAGACGGGTAATGACCCTTGCCAAAGTCGATTTTCCAGAGCCAGAAGCTCCTGCAACCACAATGAACTCTCCATCTAATATTTTTAAACTAAAACTTGAAAGCGCGGGTGTCTCCCTATTCGGGTAATGGTATGTAAGATTTTCTATGCTGAAAACTTCCATGCCGAACACCTCCTTGTTGCCTCAATAAGTATTATCAAACTAAGTCCGTGCACAATAAAATATAAACTGCTGAAATCGCTTTGCTTTGCCAGTGAAGGAAAATAGATAAATCCAAGCCAACCCTTAAAAATGCCCCAGACCAACACACAAGCATAGATGCAAAGTGACGCCAAATGAAGACGGTCTTTACTTTCCATCTTTATTTCCCTGTAAAAGCTTCTCTTTCCTTTCCCATAACCCCTTGAGTAAAGCGCCTCAGCGCGATTAACCGAGCCCTCCAAAGAGCTGATGAGTACAACCTTTATAAGTGGATAATGCGCCTTTATGCGTCTAATGAAACCGCCGGATTTCAAATCGAGGCCCCTCATTTCCATAACCTCTTTAACCCTCTGTGTTTCCACCCTAAGCCTGTGAATCATGTTCACAGTCATGCTCATTGTAAGTACGAGCTTGTTCATGTACCTAGATAAATATCCGAAAAAATCATCCCTGTCTATGGAAAGTCCAAAAAGCTTTATGGACAGAACCATAGAAAAAAGCCTCAAAACCATTGCCCCCGCAAAGGCAAGAGATTCAGCGGTTATTCGTATCCTTCCAACTATAGGTAGCGCCGTGCGGTACAAAACCGTTGCTCCTTGAGTCGATACTAAGGGGTTAATAATAATAATCATAATACCTGTAATAATCCAAAACTTAAGCAGGCTTTTAAGTTCTGAAACTCCTCCAAATACTGCAAGAGAAAAGGAGAGAATAATTACGAGAAGAGCAGCATGAATAGGATGGCTTATCATCAAGGTCGCCGCTATAAGAACAGCCAACAGTCCTATAGCATTTGCCGGATGTAGTTTATGGCGCACCGTAAACACCATCCTCTGTTACTGCAAACGCGAAAGCCCCCTTCATACTTTCTTCGTCCATAAAGATATTTACAGCTTTCTTAACAAGACTGTTTTCATTTCCAATTATAAGCAAAACTGCAGCTTCAGAGCCGTAGGCCTTTTGAATTGCTACTATTGCTGCTCCTGTTTCGAAGCTGCCGCATATGTTTCCGCCGTCATCGAATATCAAGAGTCCTTGATCGCTAAAGCTAATATAAAGACCAGCCCTCTCCCTATTTTCAAAGGCCTTTCTTATGAATTCATTATTAAACGCATCTTCCCATGTGCCAACAAAAATTGCATCCTTGTCAAGATCATCCATATCCATTGACTCCACATCGCTATCAAACACATTTCCTCCAGCATTTTGAGCGGCATTCTTTATTTTAGACGCTTCAGCTTCATACTCGCTACTCCATGAAATTTCAACATCCCTTCCATCGAGTCTCTCAGGCCATGCATCTATCCTTGTCTTGACATACATGTCTCCGCCCCAGTCATGAAAATCCCATGAGATTGTATTGGCATCCTTTGCCAAGTATTGGTCTGCTCCAACCTCGGCCATTACACCGTTAATATAGTAGAACCAATCCATTTTCGTCCCCTTCTTTTGGCTATTCCCCTCTCCTGTATAACCTGAAACAATCCCGTCTATGGAGTTTAGAAAGCCTCCTCCATATGCGGTTTCGACGTCAAAATTGTCCTGCATCAAATCCATTACTGTATCACCATCTTTATAAAGCACAATCTTTTCTTCAATAATCTCTCGTCCATAGTCTCTCGTAACCAGAATCGTCAATTCGTTTTTATCGGCTTGTACTACTTTTTCATTTGCGCATCCTGTCAAAAGCATAAATGCTATAAAAGCCGCCGCAAATACTTTTTTCTTCATAGAAAACCCCTCCAAAAAACAATAAACTCCCTCCGCGTTGGAGAGAGCTTCCATACAGTTCCTGACCTATTCAACTAATTTGTGCCTAAAGACCAAGATCCGTATTTTTTCAATCTCTCTGAGCCGGAGTAGATTTGAAAAACACTTGGTCAGGTCTTCTGGCTCCCGGATCATCTGTCAAACCGAACCTTCCCGCACATAATGCAGTGGTTTATTTCGGTTTACATCCTCGGTTACAGCTGCGACTACAGCAAGGGCTTTTAACCCTTTTCCCTTAAACAAAGTATTTTTTTATTTCATGGACAGTATAACACGCCGCCCATCATTTATCAATGTAGGGCGGCGATAAATACCTGTAGACAATCACACCAAAGCAGCGCCTCTTTCAAGTGCAATGCGATTCATTTCTAGAAGCTCCGGCTTTCGCGCCAGTTTTTCCTTGAGCACAGCTTCGAGCGCTTCGGCGCTAAGCACCCTCATCTTTGCCATATATGCCCCAAGCATTACTATATTAGCAACTTTCTTTGATCCGATTTCATAGGCTATGTCATCAGCTGCTACATATACAACATTTTTCTCTCTCGATGCTTTCCCTAATGTAATGCTACTGTTTACAAAAATGAATCCATCTTCTTTAACCATGCCCTCAAATCTAACAAGTGATGGCTCGTTCATGGCTATCAAAACATCAATTTTAGGTTCTATAGGAGACCCTATCCTGCTATGCGAAACAACCACGCGGCAATTAGCCGTGCCACCGCGCTGCTCCGGTCCATAAGACGGCAAGAATGTAGCCTCCAAACCTTCCTCACATGCCGCAAAACCCAAAAGCTTGCCCATAAGCATTATGCCTTGTCCACCAAAACCTCCAATAATAAGGCTGCTTTTCATATCACTCCACCTCCTTGTAAACACCTAGGGGGAATTCTTTGAGTGTATTTTCACGCATCCACTCCAGGCTTTCGAGAGGACTTACTCCCCAATTAGTAGGACAGTTTGACATAAGCTCTACAAATGAAAATCCCTTGTTTTCAACCTGGAGCTCGAAGGCCTTCTTTATGCCCGCCCTCGCCTTGATTATGTTTTGCGGGGAATCCATCGAGAATCTAGCCACGTAACGTGGAGCCTGAAGTCCCGAAATTATCTCGCACATTTTCATAGGATAGCCCTCGGTAAGCGGATTTCTCCCATTCTGACTTGTAGTGGAATACTGATTTTCCAGAGTTGTAGGAGCCATCTGCCCTCCAGTCATCCCATAGATGCTATTGTTTACGAAAACAATCGATATGTTTTCGCCCCTATTTGCTGCATGCATTATTTCCGAAAGCCCTATTGCTGCAAGGTCTCCGTCCCCTTGATAGCAGAATACAAATTTGTCGGGCGAACACCTTTTTATACCGGTCGCAACCGCAGGCGCTCTTCCGTGGGCCGAACTTATCATATCTAGGTTCCAATAAAAGAGTCCAAGTGTTCCACATCCAACCGGCAAAACACATATTGTTTTTTCCCTCAGTCCAAGTTCATCCAATACCTCAGCCACCATCTTGTTGGCTACTCCATGCAGACATCCAGGGCAATAGGTGCTAACCCTATTTCTTATCGATTCCGGCCTTCCATAAATCTTATTCATTCAAAGCGCCCCCCTTTGCAAGTTTTCGAGCCGCTTCCGCAATCTCATCCACGCCGATTATTACTCCTCCCGATCTTCCGAAGGTGGATATTTCAGCCCTGCCTAGCACCCCAAGCCTCACATCATCTACCATCTGAGATGGAATGGACATCTCCACATCCAACACATGCTTAACCATATCGTAATCCAAATTTTCAAAAGCCTTGTATGGAAAAGGATACAGGGTTATAGGCCTTATAAGCCCAGCCTTTATTCCTTCAGCCCTAAGCATATCTATCGCTGTTTTAGCTATTCGCGCGCTTGTTCCGTAGGCTGCCAAAACAATTTCCGCGTCATCCATTT
>CAZTZB010000032.1:0-1481 GCA_964617505.1 uncultured Peptostreptococcaceae bacterium
TGACATATAGCCTTAAAAAGCCGTATTTTGTTATTGACGCATATACAAGAAGGTTATTTAAGAGACTAGGGTTTGATGTGCCGGTTGACTATGATGAGTTTAGGATGATGATTGAAAGTGTTTTAAAAAAGGACATTGATATGTATAGTAGATATCACGCTTTGATTGTCGAGCATTCAAAGCAGTTCTGCACTAAGGTGCCTATATGTGACGGATGCCCGCTATATGATCTATGTGAAAAAGATATTTAAATAATCAAAGATGGATACTTAAGCCAAAACAAAGAGGCCGACTAGTGAAATGTTGGCCTCTTTGTTTTATGCATGTATTTCTATTTGTTATTTACTTTTATCCGCATCAAGGAAATACATAAGCAATTCATTGCGTTTTTTCTGTATACTGCTGATTTCATCCGCAGTCCAATCGTATATTCCGGCGCCGCCTTTTGTTCCTAATTTACCCTCTGATACACTGTCGCTTAACAACTTGAAAGGTTCAGTTTGGTTGCATAGATCTTTGAAAAGGTAGGCGGATATGCTATTAAAGACATCGAGTCCACCTAAATCGGCGCTTCTTAGAGGACCGGTAACAGGAAGCCGTCTTCCGAAACTATATTCTATGGCTATATCAACATCTTCTGGCGCAGCATATCCTTGTTCTACAATGTATAAGGCTTCCCTTAAAAGAGCAAATTGAAGCCTGTTGCCAATGAATCCGGGACATTCCTTGTTCATCTTGACCGGTTTTTTGCCCAATGCTTCTATCCATTGCATTGTCTTTTCAATTGTTTTTGAGGAGGTTTTGTTTCCGGGGACAAGCTCGACCAATGGTATTAGTTGGGGAGGGTTCCAAAAGTGTGCTACAAGAGTTCTTTCGGGATTTTTGGTTTCTTCTGCAATCTTGCTTGGACTTAAACCTGAGGTGCTTGAGGCCAATATTACATCCTTGGGACACAATGAATCAAGATGTTTGAACACATCCATCTTTAAATCTATTTTTTCTGCAAGGCATTCTACTACCAATTGAACTCCATCGCAAGCTTCTTCAAGAGTCTTGACTCCCTTTATTCTGGATATGGCAATTTCACTTTCCTTCTCAGTTATTCTGTTGTTTGAAAGCAACAATGACAGGTCCTTATTTATGCCGTTAAAACCTCGCTCAAGGCTCTCGTCAGAACGTCCATACATGTTTACCATCAATCCTGCTTGAGCGCAAAGTTGGGCTATTCCATGCCCCATGGTTCCAGTTCCTAGAACTCCTATTTTTTTGATTTCCATTATATTGTTTCCTTTCTAAATATTTTTAAATAAGATTTGTTATTAAGGTATTATTCTATATAGCAATGAAGTATCCTTCAGTTAATAAAAAAGCTCTCAGTGGGAATCCCAATGAGAGCTTAGATTTAATTCATTTTAGTATGTTTCAACAAATACCTCAAAGTGGTCAATGGGGTGGGCGCAAGCAGGACAAAGGTTAGGAGC